>NZ_JADQAL010000020.1:0-48304 GCF_022129275.1 Psychrobacter sp. Ps3 | reverse complement strand
TAACGACGACTAGAACTATTTTAGCGATCAGCAGTGCGCATTTGTGAATGTTCAATACGCCCTAATACGCGAAACTGGTATAAATTTTTCTGGCTTGCTGTGCCTACGTCGACAGAGGCTGCAAAAAATTCATCCCAGTTTCGCTACATCTTTTTCATACTTAACTATAAGTGCCGTCTTAAATGTTAAGCATCGTTTGTTTAAGCTAAGCTGATAAATGATTATAGTCTGTGAGCTGCTGCCAAAGTGCTACGGCTTGCTGCATCATCGCCACATTATGGGTACGTATGATACTCGCGCCTTGTTGTAGTGCAAATAAACCGGCTGCCGTACTCGCTATATCACGTTCGATAGCTTTGGAGTTTTTATAACGGGCTATATTGCTCTTGTCTAGTACTTCTGCCAAAAAACGCTTACGTGAAATACCAAACATCAGCGGTAGCTCTAAGCTTTGCAAACTTGCTAATTGAGTCAACAGCGCACAATGATGTGCGTAATCTTTAGCGAAGCCAAATCCTGGATCTAGGATTATATTAGCACGTTTGACGCCAAGACTAGTCACGTCTTCTACACGCGCTGCAAGCTCCGTCATTACCTCGCTGACCACATCCTCGTACTGCGCTAAGCTGTTCATGGTTGCCGGCTCACCGCGCATGTGCATCAGCATCACCGGAATATCTAACTTAGCGGCCATGGCAGCCGCGCCTTCACGTTTGAGCGCACGGACATCATTCCAAATATCTGCGCCAGCTGCGAATGCCGCTTCTATCACTTGTGGGCTGCTGGTATCAATCGATAACCATATCTCATCACCGCAGTGCGAGCGAATCGCTTTGACTACTGGTATGACGCGAGCTATCTCCTCATCTGTCGCTACTGCCTCAGCATTTGGGCGTGTGGATTCACCGCCGATATCGATAATAGTGGCGCCTGCTGCGATCATTTCCTGCGCTCGATTTAGAGCACTGTCTACAGCATTAAACTGCCCACCGTCCGAAAACGAATCTGGGGTCACATTTAAAATACCCATAATTTGCGGCTTCGATAAGTCTAATGTTTTGTGACGTACGCGGATACTATAAGCAGGTAAGGGCTGAAACAACGGCATAACTGATCTCATGTAGATAAAATTTATTAATTAAGCACCATTAATTTTTAGCTTATCATATCAGTAAATGAGTGGTACTCCTAAAGTCTGTCTGACCTTTACAATTCCTCAGAACGGAGTCCAAACCTTTTATTACGACATTCAGCTCCTACATTAGGATTGGGGCATTACATCTCTAATTTTTAACCCAAAAAAAGCCCTTTATGAAAAGGGCTTCTTTATTTCAATGATTTTATATCCATTATACCAAGTCATTACATCGCTGGTAGTGGCGGCGGAATGGTGCCTTCAGGCTTCTCTCTATCTTTTGATAAATTAACTTCATTGTGCTGGTAAATCTTTGGTGGACGTGGTTCTTCGCCTGCTAAGATAGCTTGCAGCTGATCACGGTCAATCGTTTCCCACTTCATAAGCGCGTCTACCATAGCGTGCATTTTATCTTGATTTGCCTCGATTAATTCACGGGCGATGTCATATTGCTCTTCTAACATCCGGCGAACTTCGTCATCGACCTTTTGCTGCGTGGCTTCAGAAATCGTCCGACCACCGCCGCCGAAGTACCCTTGCGAGCTATCATCGTCTTCATAGACCATGATACCTAGCGCATCTGACATACCATACTTAGTCACCATTGCTCGTGCCATCTTAGTCGCACGTTCAAAGTCATTAGAAGCACCAGTCGACATCTGATTGATAAACACCTCTTCAGCGATACGACCGCCGAACAAAATAGCGATATCATTGAGCATTTTTGACTTATACATACTTGTCTGATCATGCTCAGGCAACTGCCAAGTGACACCAAGCGCAAATCCGCGCGGCATAATCGTTACCTTATGCACCGGATCAGTACCCGGTAGTAATTCAGCAACTAAGGCATGACCTGCTTCATGATAAGCGGTGGCACGACGCTCTTCTTCACGTATCACCATAGATTTGCGCTCAGGACCCATATGAAGCTTGTCTTTGGCATCTTCAAAGTCATTCATATCGACGCTGCGCTTATTACGGCGCGCGGCAAATAGTGCGGCTTCGTTGACGAGGTTAGCAAGCTGAGCACCAGTAAAGCCAGGTGTACCACGAGCCAAAGCTCGCGCATCGACACTGATCGTATTTGGCAGTTTCTTCAGATGTACTTTTAGGATTTGCTCACGGCCTTTGATATCTGGTAAGCCTACTTGTACCTGACGATCAAAACGGCCAGGACGGAGTAGCGCTTTATCGAGTACGTCAGCACGGTTAGTCGCGGCGATGACAATCACCCCTTCATTACCTTCAAAACCATCCATTTCAACGAGTAATTGGTTCAGTGTCTGCTCGCGCTCATCATTACCACCGCCCATACCTGAGCCGCGATGACGACCGACCGCATCAATCTCATCAATAAAGATGATACAAGGCGCACTCTTTTTTGCTTGTTCGAACATATCACGAACACGCGAAGCACCCACACCAACGAACATCTCCACAAAATCAGAACCTGATATTGAGAAAAACGGTACTTTGGCCTCACCAGCGATAGCTCGAGCTAGCAAGGTTTTACCGGTACCTGGAGGTCCGACCATCAAGATACCACGCGGAATAGTCGCACCAAGCTTAGTGAACTTATCAGGGTCACGCAAGAACTCAACCACTTCGACGACTTCTTCTTTGGCTTCTTCGCAGCCTGCAACATCAGTAAAATTAACCTTGATCTGATCTTCGCTCAGCATTTTGGCTTTTGACTTACCAAAGCTCATAGGGCCACCGCCTTTACCGCCAGCGCCGCCTTGCATATTACGCATAAAGAATAAGAAGAGACCGATAATCAATAGAATCGGGAAACTAGCAATCAATAGCTGCATTAGTATGCTTTGGCGTTTTGGTGCTGTGCCTTCTACTTCGACCTGATTTTCACGCAGCATTGGCATTAACTGCTCATCAGCCACAGCCGGTCTAATGGTCTCAAATGTTGAGCCATTTTTCTTCTCACCAGTGATTTGTTCACCGTCGATCTCAACGCTAGCTACTTGATTTTCTGACACTGCGGTCACAAACTCAGAGTAGTTAAGGTTATCAGGCTCTGATGATTGATCAAAGCCGCTAAACACTAGCACTAGAACGCCGATTACCACCAGCCACAATAAGGTATTTTTTACCATGTCGCTCACAAGCTTTCCCATCCCTACTTATTGGTGTGTCAACTCGACACGTGACGCCTTCAAAGCGTTAACCTATTATTTATTTCAGTCTTTGTGTGGACTATATATAATATATGGTGACTAAACACCGCGATTAAAAGATAAAAACCAATATAAATAACCCGTTACTCTAAGGCGACTTCATTTTAATAATTGCTTAAAACAAAGCTAATATACCACGATATATGGTTTTAATCGGTACAATTCAACCACTAGCTATCACTTTTCAGTTAACTATTGTAGCAACACTAGCAGCGCTTAAATCTTATTCAAAACTATCGAATCGCTATCCAAAACATCTCTTTGGAGCGTGGTCTAGAAGCAGCCGGTTTGATACTGCGAACCTTACTAAAGTCGCGCTGCATTTGCTGCCTAAGCTCTTGTGTGCCCTCGCCTTGAAAGACTTTCATAATCAGCGCGCCGCCTTTAGGCAAAGTTGCTAAGGCAAAATCTACTGCCAACTCACACAGATACATCATGCGTGGTTGATCGACAGCACTGTTACCCGCGGTATTAGGGGCCATATCGGATAGCACCACATCGACTTGGCTATCGCCCACTTGCGCCATAATCGCGTCAAAAGCCTCAGCCTCACGAAAATCACCTTGGATAAAAGTGACATCAGCCAAAGCATCCATCGGTAAAATATCAGAAGCTATCAAGGTGCCAGTGTCGCCTACTAGCTTACTCGCTACTTGCGACCAACTCCCCGGCGCACTGCCCAAATCGACTACGGTCATCCCTTTAGTGATAGTCTGGGTTTTGTCATTGATCTCTAACAGTTTATAAGCGGCGCGCGCACGATAGCCGTCTTTTTGCGCTTGCTTGACATAGTGGTCATCAAGATGCTCTTTCATCCAAGCACGGCTACTTTTTGAGAGTTTTTTATTTTCAATACGCGTAGCCAAAATACTTGCTCCTATACCTATCACAAAAAAGCGCTACAAAAACCAAGTTAAGACGCTTAGTTTAACATTTCCCTCACCTAAAATCGTCCAAAATCCTAATGAATTCAAGCAAGATAGTCTCATATTGCTTATAATACGCATTAAATTTTTGATGATATCGTTTGTACTGCGCCGGTGTACTCTGTCGTTGATACAGGCACTAAAACTTATTTATATTGATATAAGGAATGTTATGCAACTTGATAATGAGACCATTAAACGCCTAAAAAGTATTGGCCACGAGCTCAAGCCTATCGTTATGATCGGCAATAAAGGCATCACCCCTGCCATTAGTGAAGAGATTGATAGAGCATTGAGCGATCACGAGCTGATTAAAGTGAAGCTGCCAGCAGGCACTAAGCATGAGCGTGATATCGTGAGCACTGAGATTGCGACTACAGCGAATGCCAATGTGATTCACACTATCGGCCGTATGGCGCTGTTATTACGCCAAAACCCAAACGCCAATCCTAAGCTATCTAACTTAGCCCGTTATGCTCAGTAATGCATAAAGAGTGATGATTTAATACTCTTTATAGACTTATCTTAAAGGCCGCAGCTGATTAGACTTGCGGCTTTTGTCATTTTTACTCTTCTACTTTTGCTATATTTTTTGGCCGCTCAGCGAGTTGTCAGCATTTAACCTATTTACGATAAGGCGATCCATAATATGAGTCAGACTTTTATTCTTAAGCTTGCAAACGATAGCTTAGTGAGTGATGCTCAAAAGATCGGTGTGTCCGTTTCCCAGTTACAGCAAATTATCGTTAAAGTAACGGCTACGATTATGGACTCAGCGAATGCTGACAGCGATACGCTAAATACAATAAGTAGCGATATGGATACCAGCTTAAGCCTCCGCTATGAGGTTAAGCTGCCGTCGATGACCTTAGTGGATCAGCTGCAATGGCCGCTTTGGAATAAACAAAAAGTCGGCTTTGCAGATTATCTATGGCAGCAGACTTGCTTAGAGTGTTTTATAACCAATAACGCGGCAAGTTATGTGGAGATAAATGCCAGTCCAAATGGTCAATATGCTGTCTATCAGTTTACGGACTACCGTACCCCTGTTACGCTGCCGCCCATACCCTTATTGATAAAAGGCAGTCAACATCCCGTCCATATTCAATGGCATAATAAAACACTAGCAAGTAGTGATTCGTTACTCAAACAGCGCCAATTCTCAATCGCATTAGATATGCTACCTGACTCTATGCCGCGCATACTCAATTCTAACTCGACTGCCTTGATACATCCATGCGTCATTCTCAACTTCGCAGGCACGCCACTTTACTTTGCAACTGAGCACGCCACGCCAGCCGATTTTCATCAGCGCCAGCACTGGTCAATGCTGCAGCTGGATAAAGAGTAATGACTTAGCAGATCTAAAAGATGATAAAACTCATAGGCGTAGCATGAGATGCCGCATAAAAAACCCAGCAATGTCATTTAGATCATTACTGGGTTTTTTGCTGAACTAACGATAGCTAGATTATAATTGACTGCAAGTATAGTAGCAGTTACTCGTCAGCCATCGCTAGGTAGATACCACGGTTTGAGGCATCATCAACATATTGTGAATCGCGCCATGTGGTATAACTATGGACACCGCTGTATGGGCTGATACCTTTTTGGCGGAAGTCAGAGACCCAGCCGTTACCGTCAAATATTTGAATATGACCGTGTGGGCGTCTTGAGCTACGGTCATAGACGATCACATCACCCACCTGATGCGGTGTGTCATTACTGATCTTAGTAAAACCGGCTTTCGCTAGAGTGCCACGCGTCGCATACTGATAGGCAGATGGGTTTGGAGTAAACTCGTAACCGGCAGACTGTAGCGCTTTACGCACATAACGGGCACAGTAGCCTGTACTTCTAGCGTGCGCTACTCTTGCTGCACGCGCTGCAGCGCGAGCTGGCGCTGAATTGCTATCTGGGATACTACTGCGGATTTGCTGTTCGCGCTCGTACGCTAAACGGCTAGTTAGTGATGCTAACTGATATTCTTTTTGCTTGGCGTGCTCGCTTAGGTTATCGATAGCTTGACTGATTTCGTCATTGCTATAAACGCGAGCGCCACTGTTGGTGCTATAGATATTCTGGCTAGAACCGTAGTTCGAAGCAGCCGTGATATTTGTGATGGTATGAGTCAAGGTATTATTTGATTGAAAGGTCGTTTCGACAGCACCACTTGTTTGTGCTATGCCCATTCCCAGTACTGACAAAATTAATAAAGCTTGTTTCATAAATTTACTACCTATGGTTAATACAAGAGCGCTCGTCATCCATAACGAAGCATCAATTCATTTAAAGGATATAACCATTAAACAATCATGATAAAATCCTAGGTATAGCAGCTAACACTCTAGTCTTAAGCGCCCGACACTAGCATCATTACTAGTTTTGTCATTCGCCTCGTAGATTGTCCGCTTTAACCTTATATCTCGCAATGAGCAACACGATGTCAAAAAAACAGCCTAATCGACTTGCCCAACTTATCGATCATCAAGCATTTGCTGGTAGCGCACTACCTCGAAGCTTGAGCGATAATATGCGTGTTTTTACGCAAGCAACCACTGAGATAAAAAAACTATTGGCAGATTGTCTACCAGAAGAGATTCTTAATACCTGCTGGGTTGTCGGTCTGAACGATGAGCAACTCACACTCAGTGTAGGTTCAGTAACTGCGGCTAATCACATTCGCTATTTACAAAATGCTTACTTATCAGTGTTAACAGAGCAGTCAATTACATTTCAACAACTCAAGCAAATCAGCGTCGTGGTAGCTCATACTGCCGCTCATGATTCTAAAGTTTCAGAACAACTAGCGGTCTCAAAATCCAATAAAACCAATGTGCATCAGGCCCTTAGCCAAAACACAAAGCGGACTATATCACAGGCAGCTGAGCATGTCACCACGGATAAAAAGCTGCAAAAAGCACTTTTGCGGCTAATAAATGACTAAAAATTTGCAGATTACATTGTAAAGTTATGTAAAAAACATATTAAAAATTAGTCGCGATTAATTCGTTATCCAAAAAATTTTGCACAAAAAAAAACGTATGATGAATATTGTCTTTAATTTGACATTATCATCGTACGTTTTTTGATAGCTGTTAGCTTTTGTATTACCTAACTTTCAGCGATTTTATTCGGTTTTAACGACTAAATATATTCATAATTATGAATGTGTTATTTCGTAAACTATGTAATATTGCGTAAATGTTGCGATACATCCTGTATATTCGTGTATTTATCCTTCAACGACTAGTCCAGAGAGTGGCAAATATTCAATAGGACAAGTTACATTGTCATCAAATGTTACAATTTCAAAGTTTTTTGGGTCAGATAGTATTTCGCGAACCAATAAGTTATTGAGTGCATGACCTGACTTGTACGCACTAAAACGGCCCAAAATAGGATAACCGATAAGATATAAGTCGCCTAATGCATCTAAAATCTTGTGACGAACGAACTCATCGTTGAAGCGTAAGCCTTCAGCATTCAATACTCTTGCCTCATCAATGACGATAGCATTGTCCATACTGCCACCTAAAGCAAGATTGTTCTTGCGCAGGGCTTCTATATCTTTCATAAAACCAAAGGTACGCGCTTCGCTTAACTGCTCGATGAAATTATGAGTAGAAAGGTGGAACTGAGCATGCTGGAAGTCCTTATCAAAGGCTGGATGCTCAAAGTCAATCTCAAAGTTCATCTCAAAGCCATTGTAAGGACGCAGTTCAGCCCATTTGTCATCGACTTTGACTCGTACTGGTCTGACCACCCGCAAGAACTTCTTAGGCGCTTCTTGCTCTTCAAAGCCTGCTTGTAGTAATAAGCCCACAAAAGGCGCCGCGCTACCATCCATAATAGGAATCTCGCTTGCAGAGACTCGTATCAGTAGATTATCGACACCAAGGCCAGCAATAGCGCTCAGTAGATGCTCAACCGTACCGACGCGCGTACCGCCAAATACTAAGTTAGATGACATCATGGTATCTTGCACCAAAAAGGCACTAGCTGGAATCGGTGCTGAGCCTAGTATATCGGAACGCTCAAAAACAACACCGGTGTCAACAGGCTGTGGATGAAACTCAAGATCCACAGGCTGACCACTATGTAAACCGGTACCAGTGACCGCTAAAGCTGTTTTTATAGTTCTCTGATTCATGGCTGTAATCCCACATATTTTGTTACAATTGCCCTAGTGTACCATTAGTACCCCTTAATTCGCTATAGCCAAAAAATACTAATTTGCATATTTAAGCCATTGATAATACTTATTGTCACTACTATTTTAGCTATATTTATTCATAAAAAGATGGCTGAGAGCACGCCAGTCAAGGACTGCAGCTTTATCGCTGGTAGTGACCCACCTGATCTAAACCCTTATTTTTATTCAATAATTCGACCCATTCATAACAACGTTTTAACGTTTTCCCTTAATAATAAAATATAATTTTGTAATTTATTCATGCTATTAGCTACTTATTAAGCAAAAAAAAACCAGCGTCTCAACGCTGGTTCTTCTTTATTGGCCTGAACAAACCAATGACTAAAACGTTATTTATTCTGCTGGCGCTTTAGATAATCTTGGATACTGTTGGTCTTAGTCTGTGGCTGCTCTTGCGGTGCTGTACGCGGCGTAGAGTCTTGATACTGCTGTGCTTGAGTCTGCTTTTGACTGTTTAGAGCGCTCGTATGGGTACTCGGATCTACTGATTGCGTGCTGGTCACCGAAGGCACTGGCACTTCAGGGATATCCTCATTCAAAGTCAGACCAGTTGCGATAACGGTAACATGTAAGTCATCACCCATCTTCTCATCAATGACTGAACCATAAAAGATATTGGCGTCGTCATTATCAGTGATGCCTTCAACGATTTCACTGATTTGGCTAAACTCGTCTAAAGATAGCGACTCAGAAGAGATAACGTTAACTAGCAAGCCTTTCGCGTTTTCTAAACGCAGATCGTCAAGCAGTGGTGATTTGATTGCCTTTTCAGTCGCTTGACGCGCGCGGTCGTCACCGCTAGCACGGCCAATACCCATCATCGCATGACCTTTAGCAGTCATTGCGGTACGAATATCATTGAAGTCAATATTGATAAGCCCTTCACGCGCGATAGTTTCAGCGATGCCTTGTACAGCATGCAATAAAACATCATCGGCCTTTTTGAAGGCGTCTTGCATGGAGATATTACCGTAGATGCTCATCAGCTTATCATTAGGAATAGTAATGATAGAGTCCACAAAGTTCGTCAGCTGCTCAATACCTGCTTTAGCCGCTTTGATGCGTTTACCGCCTTCAAATTTAAAAGGCGTTGTGACCACAGCGACAGTCAGTACTTCTAGCTCTTTGGCGATACGAGCGACGACTGGAGCGGCGCCTGTACCGGTACCACCGCCCATACCCGCTGTAATAAAGACCATGTCAGAGTTGTCTAGCATCTCGCGGATCGCTTCTTCTTCGCTTTCTGCAGCTTCACGACCGATTTCTGGGTTAGCGCCAGCGCCTAGACCTCGATTGGTCTTAGCGCCTAGCTGTAGCTTATTAGGAGCGGTTAGACGATCTAGCGCTTGTCTATCCGTATTAGCGCAGACAAAAGTGACGCCCCTGATACCTTGCTGTACCATGTGCTCTACCGCATTACCGCCGCCGCCGCCTACCCCAAATACGGTGAAGCGCGCTTGGCCGTTATCTTGAACTTGACTATCATCTGGCATGGTATATTTTGACATAAAAAGGGTTCTCCAATTGCAAATAGCGTAAGGGTCGACACGTCATAGTGCAGGCAGGTTCTGTCATATCGACGGACTATATATAAATGTATTTAAATAAAATAAGTATAGCTTAGTTTCGTTTTCAAACTATCTTTTTCAACTATCATAGTATTTTTTTGAAGATGTTAGTAAAACGCTGACCGACTCTTTGGAAGGTGCCTTTTACTCGGCTCTCTTGAATAGCTTCAGGCTCGCTTTGTTCGCTATGACGAAACTGCTCGCTCTGACTATATAACAAAGCGCCAAAAGCTGTATGATAAGCGCGATCGTTAATCTGAGCATTGAGCTGTTTAAAGGTATCTTCATTGTCAAAATGGTTAAAAGCACTGATTGCCGGATGAGTATTACTCATGACGACTGGCATTTTCAATAATTTTTTGGCAAATGGCACCATACCTTTAATCGTACTGCCGCCGCCTGTCAGGACGATACCGCGATCAATAAAACCTATCAAATCCGCCTCATGGAGCTGGCGCGCCACTTCGGTAAATATCTGAATAAATCGCGCCTCAATAATACGGGCTAAATTATAAATACCGATATTGATCTCATCATTTGAACCTTGTGGCTTAAACAAAAAGAAGGCGCTAGGGTCTATGCTATTGGTATCGACAGTACCATGAGACTTCTTGAGTCTCTCAGCTTCTATCATTGAGATGCCTACATCGGCTGAGATATCCATAGTGACTTCATGACTGCCGCTCGCGATACAATGAGTAAAGATAAGCTTGTTTTCTTTATAGACGCAAATACTTGTGGTACTTGCGCCGATATTGACCAAGCAAACGCCCTGCTGACGCTCCTCACTCATCAAACTGTACTCGGCACTAGTAACGGCGTCAAAGACGATATGGTCGATACCGACATCACAGCTTTGCAGTAGTTTTTGGATGTTTTGGCGACTGGCCACTGGCATCATCATCATGTGATAAAGCACAGTGATGTTTTTGGCAACCATCTCGATAGCATCATCGACCATAGAGTCCATATCGTCGATATAGATACCTTGCTGACAGCAGTGCATGAGATAATAATCAGAAGGCAGGTCTTTAGCTTTTGCGTTGGACAAGGCTTGTACCATGTCTTTGGCCAGTACCACATCCTCTTCAACATCGACCTGTCCGGTACTGTTTTTACTGAGTAGCTCAGGAGTCGCTAAAGTCAGCCAAACGCTATGCACACGGCAGTTTGCGGTATCTTCTGCTTCTTGAATGGCTTGCTTTATCGCACCTTGTAGACGTTCGCGATGCTTGATTCGACCTTGATAGAAGTCGTTGTTTTTGACTTGGCCGATACCCATGATACGGATGTCTTTTGCAGAGACAACACTGCCAATCACAGCATAAACTGCAGTGGCGCTTAGATGGACAACAACGAGGTTTTCAGTATTTTTCATGTTACCAGACAAATTATCGCTAATCAGGGAACGATTTAACATCCCCATTAATTATTAAAAAGTACTTGCGAAGCAATCTATCTAACGAGTTTCGTTAAATTATCCTTTAGATGTCTCTAAAGTAAAGATCCTTTTCACAAAGATGAATAAAATATAAGCTAAAGATTCGCAGCGCTATCGGTACTAGCTGTATCAGACTCTTGTCTCACATTCCACGCTATAGTGAAGCCGTTCTTGTAGCGTAAATCTACCGACTGCATCTCATCACGGCGGTCGTGCAGTTGCGCGGCTAATAACTGGCTTAGGCTCAGTAATTTCTGAGCAGTGTTTTCATTATCTACAATCACTCGTAGACCAGTATCAAAACGCACCAACCAAGTCATACGCGGGGTCAAAATAATATCTTCAACTTGCATCTCGAGCGGCGCATACCAGTCGTTAATCTGCTGCATTTGCTGCATGATGACCGGTGCTTGCTCGATATCGCCTTGTAAAGTTGCGAACTGAGGTTGGCGCAAGTCGTTATTATCAACAGGGACAAACACCTCGCCTTTAGCATCTACTAGTCGCTCAGTACCAAAATTAGCGATCGCTTGCTTTGGTAGCGCGGTAATTACAATTCCGCGTTGCCAATCACGAGTCACACTGACCTGATCGACCCAAGCAAGTCTCATGGCAATATCACGTAGGGACTGCAAATCATTGGTAAAAAAGCTACTAACGGTTTGCCGACTCATCGTTTGCTGTAAGCTTTGATACTGGACCGGACTCAGACCTTGTGAGCTGACTTGTATGGTAGCAGGCGGCGCATCACGTAAAGCCTTAGCGCCCATCGCTAATATCAATAATAATAGCGCAACGACAATAGCTGTAAAAAAGTATTTAGCCGAATTTGGAAGTGGTAAGCTTCTTTTTGGACGATCCGCTTTACTATCCATGAGCTCAGCCACATCATCGACAGTTTGAGCCATAATTGCATCCGTCCATATACTTGATTGATTTTACACTTAATATGCATTTAATTTTACTAGCTACTGGGGCAACATGCGTCAATAGACCGTTCGTTTATAAAGTTATTTTAACGTGGTTTATAAAAGCACAGTTATTGGCTACGTGATTGAGTACTACTAAGGTTAAAATCCGACAATCCTAGCAAAAACAACACAATCACTGCAATATTAACGTATTTTCTAGTGAAACAATAGCCTAACCCGAGTTGTGAGTGTTGAATTTACACAAGTTTACACTAAGCTATGCTATAGCAAGCTTAGACCACGTTATCGCCCCTGATTCGCTTAGATTACCTAGAACCCAACACTCTACAATGTCTGGGACAAAATATGCCAGCATAAGCTCTCAAAATCCATACCGCGCGCTTGGGCTGCCATAGGCACTAAACTATGACTGGTCATACCTGGCACCGTATTGATCTCAAGTAACCAAAAACTGCCATTATTATCTTGCATGGCGTCGATACGCCCCCAACCTTTGGCATCTACCGCTCGAAAAGCGGCTAAGCTTAGCTCTTGTAAGTGCTGTTCATCATGAGCACTTAAACCGCAAGGGATATAGTAGCTGGTATCGTTGCGATTGTACTTGGCTTCAAAATCATAAAAATTGCTAATATCAGCAGGCTCTAAGCGAATGACCGGATAAGCTTCATCATCGATGATTACGATAGTGAATTCGCGGCCGGTAATCCAGCGCTCAGCCATCACCGCGTCACCGCACTGAACCGCAGTAGCATAGGCTGCTGGTAGCTCATCTAAATGATTGACCTTCGTCATGCCGATGCTAGAGCCTTCGTGCACTGGCTTTATAATCAAAGGCAGACCGAGCATATTGACCACTTGCTGCCAGTCGGTATCCGCAGTCAGTAATGAAAACGGCGCTGTCGACAGACCACAGCCTTGCCACAGCTGCTTAGTACGCACCTTGTCCATACCCAGCGCAGAAGCCAATACGCCAGAACCTGTTTGCGGGATATCCAACCACTGCAATACGCCTTGCAAGAGCCCATCTTCGCCGCCGCGACCATGCAGCACATTGAACACACGGTCATAAGCACGCAGCTCAGTGATATCTTGATCTTTTGGATCAAAATGCTCGGCATCAACGCCTTGATTCTGTAGCGCTTGTAGTACTGCGGCACCGCTATCTAAAGAAACCGTGCGCTCATTACTGTTGCCGCCATATACCACTGCAACTTTACCAAACACACTGGCGTCTTTGACTTGTGAATCCTTGCTGGAAGCTTCATTATTATTCATTTGTCCACTACCCAACGCTGGCTTATCATCGCTCTCCTGCTCGCTCTGAGCGGCTGCTAGTGCCGGTTCCGGGTTTTCTATATTGTCTTGTTGTCTGTGCTCGTTGCTGTCTTGGCTGAGGCTTTGGTTGTTTTGACGGTTCATATATGAACTCCTAACGTTCTTTTGACGGCTAAGCGAGGCGCTCTATAACGGTAGAGCAAACTCTTCCAGAAGCTATTTTAAGTACAATTGATTCGCAGCCAATTCAACCGCAATCTGCCCAACATTACCTGCGCCTTGGGTGATCAGCATATCGTTGGCTTTTAACAAACGCTGCATCACTGGCGCAATATTGTTTTTGTCAACGATGGTCGGTTCCACTTCACCGCGCAGACGAATACTACGAGCTAGCGACTTGGTGTCTGCGCCATTGATATGGTTCTCGCCTGCAGAGTACACCTCTAATAATAGTAGCTCATCGACAGCAGAGAGCACTTCCACAAAATCATCGAAACAGTCGCGAGTACGGCTATAACGATGCGGCTGGAACATCATGACCAAACGGCGCTCAGGAAAGCTTTGGCGAGCGGCTTTGATCGTGGCATCGACTTCTTTGGGATGATGACCATAATCGTCAATTAATAACACATCGCCATCACCAAGGGTGACCGCTTCATGCTGTTCAAAACGACGGCCGACGCCAGCGAACTTCTGTAGGGCACGTTTGATAGCGTCATCATCCACGCCTTCATCAGTGGCCATCGTAATGGCAGCAAGCGCATTATAGACGTTATGAATTCCTGGGATATTAAGGGTTAAACGCAGGGGCTCATGGTCGCGGCGCAATACGGTAAAGTGGGTCTTAGTGCCTTGTGCTACCACATCGATCGCTTGTACATCGTTAAAAGGTTCAAGTCCAAAAGTCAGTACTGGGCGGCTAATATCATCTATCATGGCATATAACTCAGCATCATCACCGCAAACGACTGCTAAGCCATAAAAAGGCATGTTCTGTAAAAACTGAATGTAGGCGGCTTTAAGTTTATCGAAGCTATTCTCGTAAGTCTCCATATGATCTTGATCGATATTGGTGACGATAGCCGACATCGGATGCAGCGTCAAAAACGACGCATCCGATTCGTCAGCTTCAGCAATCAAGAAACGACTGCTGCCAAGCGCGGCGTTCTTGCCTGACGCGTTGAGCTTACCGCCGATCACATAAGTAGGATCTAGCTGCGCCTCAGCCATCATCATCGTCAGCAAACTAGTCGTTGTAGTCTTACCATGCGCGCCTGCGACCGCGATACCATGACGATAGCGCATCAGCTCACCGAGCATATCAGCGCGGCGGACCACTGGCAGACGGGCTTTTAGCGCCGCCTCAATCTCAGGGTTGCTACGATCAATCGCGGATGACACCACGACCACATCGGTATTAGAGATGTTTTTTGAGTCATGACCGATAAATATCTCGATACCAATACTCTGTAAACGCTGAGTCACTAGACTGTCGTTGATGTCAGAACCGCTGACTTGATAGCCTTGATTATGCATCACCTCAGCGATACCGCACATCCCTGAGCCGCCAATACCAACAAAATGTAGATGCTGAATACGGCGCATCTCTGGAATCTCAATTAGGCGTTTCGGCAGAGCTTTAGTAGAGGTAGACATAAAAGGTTCTCAATAGAAAAATTAAATATAAATATTTTAGAAGACTAAAACGGCTAAAAGTCTGTAATGAAAACAGGTCAGAAGGCTGGCAGACTTACAACGACTGCCAAATAATATCAGCAACTTGCTCAGTAGCACTGCGGTTGGCAAGCGCATGACCTTTTTCTGCCATCTCTAAACATTTAGCTCGGTCAAGCACTGCCAGCTCCACACGCAAGCGCTCCGGCGTCAGCTCAGACTGCGGCAATAAAATAGCAGCGCCATGCTCGGTTAGCGTGCGCGCATTGGCAGTCTGATGATCATCGACAGCATGTGGCAGCGGTACAAATATGGCAGGGATACCAACGTTTTGAATCTCAGTCACCGTAAGCGCGCCTGCGCGACAAACAATCACATCCGCCCAGTTGTAAGCGGCGGCCATATTATCGATAAACGGCTGAACTTGCGTACTATGACGGCTCAAATCCTCATTGTCGTATGCTGCTTGAGTGGCTGACTCATTATTACGACCACATTGATGGCGCACCGCAAAAGGCTTGTCTATCAGAGCTAGGGCTTTAGGGACATTATCATTGAGCACTTGCGCGCCCAAAGAGCCGCCAACGACTAACAGGCGTAACGGCGAATCATCATGAATATCATAACGCTCAGTAGGAGCTGCCACTCCCGTGATGGTATTACGTACCGGATTGCCCACCGTCTCCAGCTTGGGGCTGGTTTGACTGTGCGCAAAAGTATCCTCAAAAGCTTGCAACACCTTATTCGCCATCTTAGCCAAATAACGGTTACTCATACCAGCGATAGCATTTTGCTCATGGATAATAAGCGGTGTGCCGGTCATACGCGCGGCAATACCACCAGGAGCAGTCACGTAACCGCCAAAGCCTACGACCATATCGATCTGATTGCTACGAATGACTTTCATTGCCGCCATCGTCGCGGATAGTAGAGTCACTGGTAATTTTAATAAGCGGCCGATGCCTTTGCCGCGCAGTCCTTGCATATCAATAGCATGAAACGGATAGTTAAGCGGCTTAACCAAACCATTTTCCATACCATTTGGCGTACCTAACCAGTGGATAACGGCGCCGCGCTGAGCCAACTCTTCGCTTACGGCGAGCGCTGGAAACACATGGCCGCCAGTACCAGCAGCCATCATTAATATATGCGGAGTCTTCATGCACGCCTGCCTATCTATTTTGGTAATATCTATAAAGCTACAACAGCAGCTGACTAAAATTTGCCTAGTATAGAGGAAATCGCGCGCTCATATATAGTACTTTTTATCACTAAAACAGCTTACTTTAAGCACTTATAATTTAGGCGTGTTTCGCTACTATGCTATTACTTTTTGTTCTACCGCGATGATGAAATCAGTACCGATATCGGTGCCGCATTGATCATCGATTTCGCGTACACAAGTCGGGCTTGTGACATTAATCTCGGTGATACGACCGCCGATCAAATCTAAGCCCACAAACATCAGCCCTTTTTGTTTGACGATAGGCGCAACTGCTAGCGCCACTTCGCGCTCGGTGTCGGTCAATGGCATTGCTACACCGCTACCGCCAGCGGCTAGATTACCACGAGTCTCCCCTTTGACCGGGATGCGCGCTAAGCAGTAATCGACCACTTCACCATCAACGATCAGTACGCGCTTATCGCCTTCCTTAATCTCTGGTAAATAGCGCTGCGCCATGATAGGTAGGGTCTCAAGCTCTGTTAGTATCTCTAAAGTCACGCCAATATTAGCGCTATCAGCGGTCAAACGGAAGATACCAGTGCCGCCCATACCGTCTAGCGGCTTGACGATGACGTCTTGCTGCTCTGCGATAAACTTACGAATATGAGCTTGTTTGCTGCTGACAATCGTCGGGCTCATATATTCGCTAAACCAAGTGGCAAATAGCTTTTCGTTACAATCGCGAATCGCTTGCGGGTCGTTGACGACTAGCACGCCAGCCGCTTTGGCGTGATCGAGCATATAGGTGGCATAAATAAAGCGCATATCGAAGGGTGGATCTTTACGCATCAAGATAACATCATAATCCTTAACCGTAGCCGTCGTCTTCTCGCCTAGACTATAAAAATTCTCGGGGTCGCGGTATACCGTGACGGGCTGCGAATCTATCATCAGCTGACCTCGGTCTAGCCATAAGTCGTAAACCTGACAATAGCCTAACGTATGGCCGCGATCTTGCGCCGCCCACATCATTGCAAGGCTGGTATCTTTTTTATAATTGACTCGCTCAATAGGATCCATGATGACCAGTATATTTAAGGATTTGTCCGCTTTTTGCTTGTCGTTACTCATAATAGGGCTCACTATTTTTGTTATTGTTTAGATAGGTGTTTAAGCGCAAACGCTAAACGCCATACTGCTCGCGATAATGCTGCATTTTTGCAAGTTGGGTCGCGTCTTTATGCTGGCTGTTTTGGGTGCCATGGTCATCAGCCAGATAACCGATCAAATCATCAATATCGACTAAAGCGCGTACCGGCACTTGTAAATTGGCTGCCAACTCTTGAATAGCGGACTGCTCGTTTTGGCCTTTTTCTTTACGGTCTAGGGCGACAAGGATACCAGCAACGCTAGCGCCTGCCTGCTGCAAAATCTCTACTACTTCTCGCATTGCCGTGCCGGCAGTAATCACGTCATCGAGGATCCAAACGGCTTTACCTTGTACCTCAGCGCCGACTAGATTGCCGCCCTCGCCATGCGTTTTGACCTCTTTGCGATTATAACCCCAATCTGCGTTGATACCATGATGCAGCCATAACGCTTGCGCAGTCGCAGCCACAAACGGAATGCCTTTATAAGCGGCGCCGAAAATAACTAACCTGTTATCGCCGTTATCTGTGTCACTACTGTCTGTGTTATGTGTCGCCATTTGCTCAACCAAAGCATCAGCATACCCTCGAGCCAATAATGACAACATCTCACCTGATGCTAGCAATCCAGCATTAAAAAAATAAGGACTAATTCGTCCTGATTTGAGCACAAATTCGCCAAATTTTAGCACTTTGTTCTCGAGGGCTAGTTCGATAAACTGCTGGGCTGAAAAAGAGGCTTGCGTAGTATGTTGTGCAGGGGCGTTGGCAACGGGCATGAGCATTCCTGTTTTAGTGTTAGGTAATTAGTAATAACTGCTTAATAGATAATCGTTAAACATAATAAAAAAGTGGTCAACGGCAAGTCGGTAGATAAAGCTAGCTTGACCAGCCGTTAATCATATAGTCGTTCATATTGGCATAGCGAGTCAACAGACCACAGCGCGATGAGATATTAAAATGCGCTTGGCCATCGTGACTGACTTGGATTTCCCAGCCTAAATAATGCGCGGCGACAATAATATGACCGGCAAATAAGCGGATCTGCCGATAATGATAACGGCTAGCCGGCGCATGATAAAGCTGGCTTAACAAATAGCTGCGCACATAGTGACAAATTTGCTCAGCGCTATAGCTTTTATTGATACTTTTACGAGTTGCGCATTGTTTTAAAGCGTGCACCGCCACACTACAGGCCATAATGTCTGTTGCTAAGCTGCCCTCACCCAATTCAAAATCTTGTGGCTGCAAAATCACTTGCCAGTCATCGGCATATAAACTGCTAAGCAGCTCATCAGGATTATAACGCTTGACCAAGGTGCGTAGTGAAGCAGCAGGTTTTGAAGCTGTATTTAAACCCTCATTTGAAAATGAGTGCTCTGCTAAAAACCCATAACGACTAAGCTTGGGATAACGAGTAATAGCGTCTTGAATATCTGCCATATCCAGCAAAACCATCTCATCTAGGGGCGACAGTAAACGGTTAGCCGATGATGGTGATACGGCTTGGTCACTATTTTGCTTAGGATAACAGCCCTGCTTAGGATAACGGCGATAAAAGCTGTCCGGCAGTTCTATCAGCTTAGCTGCGCTGAGTAGCGATAAATGCTCTGCAAACGGTTTTGAGGCCATCAATTGCCACTTAGATAATGACTGCGTTTTTGGCGCGCGAAAATGCGCTGACTTACCATAAAACCTGTGCAGCTGGCCATTGACTCTTCGTGCAGGCTCTGGAATATCGCTCAATGGACGGGCGGGATCAAGTGGTGTCTGCTTAGGGTCAAAGTTAGGATGGACGATAGCTGGCTGCTCGCAGCTTGCAGTCTGCGCGGCCTCAGCATTACTATCTGCAAGCTTACCTTGTGCCCCACTAATCAAAGCATTCGGTAAACGAGTATCAGAAGTAAATGGCTGGGTCATAGCGGCTCCAAACAGTTGAGTTACATTGAAGTTGAATAGATGAAAAAATTACTTTTATAGATGCTGCAAAATATCATTATAACCAGTTTGCCAATCAGGATAGCTGAGCCAAGTTAACGGAATATTGCTGTGCAAGCGCTTACCGGTAGTTAGTCTTTTATTATCATCCCTCTTAGCAGCGGCTGCGCCTAACTTGTTACTAAGCCACGCATCAAGCTCAAGTGTGGTCACAGGTAGATAATCAGTTGCGATATAAAGCGGCTTTAATAGCTTTGCTTGCTCAGTATCTGTGGTCTCTAAGGTTAGCACTTTAGCAATAATCGTCACCAAATCGCGATCCATAATGCGATTGCTCCAATGCTCAGCGGCAACGGCCTCTTTATTTAATTCGCGCGCTTTTCGCACGCGCATCAGGCGCTCGCGGCCATAGATACCGCTTGGGCGAATAATGATAGCTTTATCATTAAATCCTTGCTGTAGTGCTCGCTCTGCTTGCAAGATTATCTTGGAGGCCTCACGCTCAGGCTCTATAGGCGCGGTATGCTCATCAATCCACTCGCCATTATTTTGTCCATAAACGCCTGTTGAGGAGATAAAAACTACACGCTTAAGCTGAGGTAACTTATCAGCTAAAGACGCTAAATGCTTACAAATGGCTAAATAACTGGCGCTATAGCCGCTAGCGGAATACTCATCAGGAGTGACAATAATGGCGATCGCGCTAAACGTTTGTAGCTGATCGCTCGTCAAGTGCAAAGCATCGGCTTGCATAAACTGAGCACGATCATGCAAATCATAATGCTCGCGCTTACTGCGAGCAAGGCCCGTCACAGATACGCCGTCTGTAGCAAGTTGATTGGTGACGGGTAGACCGATATCACCTTGACCAATAACCAGCAAATTTTGCGTACTCATAGCGTCTCCTTTTTTTGGCATAGTTTTTTTTGGCATAGTTTTTTTTTGGCATAGTTTCTTGCCACTACTATTGCTGACAGCACTTAAAAATAGCGCATATAAGACAGTTGGATATCGTCATTATCTTCAACGCGGTCTTGCCAATCGTAGCTGGCCTTTATACGTAGCGCTTGGTTTTTGTCGATATCATAATGCATGCCGATAGTGCTGATCGGCTGCCAATAGTGACCGCGTACCTCAGCGCTATCGCTGCTGCCATGATACCAATATGGTAATTGCAGTTCAGCTTGCGCGCGTAAGCGATTGTTAATCTGGTAACGACAGCCCGCATTGACACCAGCGCCAACACGATAACCCTTATTGATACCGCGGCCACCTTGTAGCGCTCCTGTCGCTAAGGTATAGCATAACTGCTGCGGCATCTCCCCTGTCAGCTTGCCGCTGTCAGCATCTACAGCAGGCGGCTGCCCAAATACCCAGGACTTACCGTACTCAAAAGTAGCACTACCAACTAAATGCGCCGCGCCATCTTGCTGCGAGCCATCGTTGATTTGCGTGGCCTCTATGCTAGCGCCCCAGGTCTGACCTTTTTTGGCAGCATTGTCCGGATTAAATGAGCGCCCCCGAAACAAAGTAAAATTCTGCAGTTCAATTCGGTCATTATTGACATTGTCGTCTTCAGTATCATATATCCGTAGCGAAGCTTTAAGCCCTTCTAAATCAAAAAACTGCGGATAGCCGCTTGGCCGATCAAGAGTATCGTGAAAGCCTGCACGCATGCCGATCTCGATATAATTATTATCGCCGCGTTGACCGGTGCCGATATGAGTGCGCTGCAGCCGATGACGATCTATCGGGTCGTTATCCGCTGTAGCAATCGGCAACATCGATAGCGTTTGCTCGTCGGCTGACATACTGGATGCTGAATTGACCGTCTCTGACTTAATACTATTAATCTCATCTTTACTAAGCGTTGTGTAGCCAAGTTTGGCCGAACGTTTGGCCTGATTAAGCTGCGCTTGCCTAACGCTACTATCTGCTGGGGTATAACGACGACTAGCTAGCAGGCTTTCATCATTAAGCAGCTTGATCACATCAGAAGGCACGACCACGTAAGGCAGCTGAGCTAAGAGGCTTTGCTGCGGACGCACCACATCGATCAGGCGCAGTATCTCAGAAGAACAGTTGTCAGTGGTAAAATAATAAGGGATCTCTAAATCTTTGGTCTCCCAAACATGGGCGATGATTTGCTGTACTTCCGCTGGCGTCAAATCCAGCCGGTAAGTCCAAGTATCACGCTCATCGTCTTTGAGATACTTAGCAAGCTTCTCAGGATAGGGGTCAATCTCAATGCGATTATCATAACCGCCACTGATCGATTTGATAGCATAAAGCACAAAAGGATCATCGGGATCGCCATCGACAGTATCATTCAAGGCGTAAGCGTGATTGATTTGGGTAAAATTAGCGGCGCTCGCTTTGGAGTCGATACGCAGTAGCGTATGAGCAAAAGCTGAGATGGGATTGTCCAAATACTCTTCGGCAAACATAATAGATAACTGCTCAGGCGCCAGCATCGCCATCCACTCTTTTAGCTCTGGACAGTCGGCCTGTAGAGACGACTTATCGATATCTAACTGCTCAGCTAGCCAGTTTACGCGCGCCGGAAAGCGGCATATAACCGAGTCATTCGTAGCGGCGGCGCGGTTTGGCATAGTGATTTGCTTCGCTAAGGCGACAAGCGTCGCGTCAAGCTCAGCGGCTGAGTCTTTATTGCCATTAGCAGTTAAAAAAAACGTAGGATCATTGATAGTGCTTTGGTTTTTGGCCTTAGTAAACAGTCCCTTTTTATCATCAAGAAAATAAAGCAGCCGGCGCCAGCTTTTATGCTGAGCCAAATTTTGCGTAGCGGCTTGCTGACGCCAAGTTGCTAATAATTGCTCTGCTGCTAGGTTTGCGCTTTTATTTTGTTTATCAGCCACTAAGCTGTTAGTGCTAGCAGTGTTGGCGGCTTTAGTTACTAAGCTAAGAGTAGCGCTAGGGCGAACACTGGTCACTGCGACTGAGCGTGATGTGAGCGTAGATGCTGCTTTAGCTGCAGCAATCATATTATCCGCGCGCGCGGCGTCCGCTAATAGTGCGTCACCCTCGACAACTGACGATGGTGTCGGTAGAAAAGCGGATACTTGCGCGCTCAATAACACCCCAACAACCGCAAGCGGCAGGCGAGCTGTCTTGGTTAGATATCTTGAATGATAAACTGCAGCTTTCACACTAGCTTTAACATTATGATTTATAGACATGGATTAGTCTCTCGTATTTTGCTTTATTAACGCTTTATAACCAGTTATCAATGTTTGCTGATGATAAGCGTGCGCTTATCTTTCGTTTAGCTAGCGTGTATGATATGTCATCTTGAATTGACTATTCACCATAAATTTTTATAATCAAATGGCTCTTTACGAGCTGACTTTATCGTTGATTTTTTATATCCTTTTCTCATTATAACAGAGACTACTATGTCCACCACGCCGATGACTATTGCTAATGGTCAATTATCCTCTGCCGCATGGCTGAGCTCGCCCAATAAAAATGACCGACCTACTCAACCTCATAGCAGTGATAGTGATCCAAGTCCTTATATCGATACGATTGTCATTCATAATATTAGCTTGCCGCCCAATGAGTTTGCTCAGACTGACAGCAATGGCCTACATTATGTCAAAGCACTATTTACCAATACCCTCGACTGGGATGCCCACCCCTACTTTCAAACGATCAAAGGCGCTGAAGTATCGGCGCATCTGTTTATTGAGCGCGATGGCGCTATCACTCAGTTTGTCAACTTCAATGAGCGTGCCTGGCATGCCGGCAGGTCAAGCTACTTAGGCCGTCCTGAGTGTAACGACTATAGCATCGGCATTGAGCTTGAAGGCTCAGACTTTATTGCTTTTACCGATATTCAGTATCAGGTCTTAAGCGCAGTCATCACGGCGCTATACAAAGCTTATCCCAAAACCCGCCGGCACTTAACAGGACACAGCGATATCGCTCCAGGTCGTAAAACCGATCCGGGTGACTATTTTGACTGGGCACGACTGCGCTCAATGATAGCCAACAAGCTCGATGAGTAATAATGCTTTGATAATAGACTAGATTTTACAGTCAATCCATTTATCAAGCGTCTTAAAATGCTATAATCCGTCAATTTTTGACCTTCTTATATTCATCAGCAAACAAAAAAGGTTCTCATGGCAAAAAGTCGCTTGTTCCGCTCCACAATGGTCGTCAGCAGCATGACCATGCTATCACGGGTTTTGGGTTTAGTACGTGACATAGTGCTGCTAGGCGTGTTTGGTGCCGGCGGCTTAATGGATGCGTTTTTGGTGGCGTTCAAAATTCCAAATTTTCTGCGACGTCTATTCGCTGAAGGCGCTTTTAGCCAAGCTTTTGTGCCAGTGCTTTCTGAGTATAAAGAGAAGTACAATCTGCAACAAGTACAACTCTTGGTCAGTCGCACCTCTGGGGCTTTGCTGCTGATTTTGTCGATGTTGACAGTAGTGGTGATTTTATTAGCGCCTTGGGTGGTGACCTTATTTGCGCCAGGCTTTGCCGATCAGCCTGATAAGTTTGCGGTCACTGCTGACTTGCTCCGTCTCACCTTTCCCTATCTTCTGTTTATCTCGATGACCGCTTTTGCTAGCGGTATTCTACAAAGTTATGGACGCTTCGCCGCTCCCGCCTTTGCGCCTGTATTATTAAACCTTTGTATGATTGGCGCGGCCTTGATATTTGCGCCGATGTTTGACACGCCCATCATGGCTTTAGGCTACGCGGTGGCTATCGCCGGACTATTGCAGTTTTTAATTCAGCTGCCGCAGCTCTGGCAACAAAAGCTGCTGGTCGCGCCGAAAGTCGACTTTAGGCACGAAGGCGTCAAGCGTATCTTAAAGCTGATGCTGCCCGCTATCTTTGGCGTATCGGTTACCCAGATTAATTTATTACTCAATACCGTCTTTGCCTCGCTAATGATCGGCGGCTCCGTCTCTTGGCTGTATGCCGCTGAACGTATGAGTGAGCTACCATTAGGACTGATTGGCGTGGCGATTGGCACGGTTATTTTGCCTAGTCTCTCTGCTAGTGAAGCTAAAAAGGACGATGTTACCTTTAAAAAGACCATCGACTGGGCGGCGCGTCTCATCATCCTAGTAGGTCTGCCGGCCGCCGCGGCACTATTTGTCCTCTCTGATGTGATGATGCAAGCGCTGTTTTTACGCGGTGAGTTCTTATTGCGTGATGCTGAGATGAGCGGTCTAGCGCTACGCAGTATGGCCGGCGGTATTTTAGGCTTTATGCTGATCAAAATCTTTGCACCCGCGTTTTTTGCTCGTCAAGACGTCAAGACTCCGGTCAAAATCGGTATTGTATCGGTGTTTGCCAATATGATATTTAGCGTGCTGTTTATTGGTATTTTTTACTTCTTTGAGCTTCCTTTGCATGGTGGCCTTGCCCTAGCAACGACGGGTGCCGCTTTTGTTAACGCCGGCTTACTATATTACTTCTTACATAAGCGTGGTATTTTCCGTTTTGATAGCCATTGGAAAAAGCTATTTGCGCAGTTTATTATCGCAACTAGCGCTATGGTTGCAGCGCTCTATCTGATGCTGCCCTACTTTCCAACGGATTCGGCACAGTGGCGCCGACTGGTAGCGCTACTGATTATTTGCATGATTGGTGCCGTGGTTTATGGTGTGGTCTTACTCATAACTGGGTTTCGTCCGCGTCAGCTTAAGCACGGTTAACTTGAGGCGCAGCGCTGCCATAAGTAGCGTTTGTCAATACTAGGCAGAATCGTCATAATGATTGATGTACTAAAACCCTATATTAACCTATGTTGAGGTCTACCATGACAACCCCTCTCGTATCAAAACCACTAGTACTGGTGACAGGTTTATTGACAGCCAGTCTACTGCTTACTGGCTGTAGTAATAATGACAGTAATGAAGTACAAATAAGCGAAGATAATAGCGAACAGACAGTCGTTACTAATAGCAATGGTCCAGTGGAAGAAGCTGTAGCGGCTAAAGATGATGGTATTATGGCAGATGACGCTGCGACCGATGACGATACGCTCGTTCTCGATAGCGATGCCACGAATGAGACGAGTATGCCAAGCAGTAATATTACTCCTGTGACTACAGCTCCTGATCAGCCAAGCCTAGTCACTAACCCTACTGAGCCCAATACTCCAGAGGATACCGTCAAACAAGCCTTAGACACTTTATATTACGGTGATGTCGAAGATGCCGCCGGCTACTATCAGGTCGATATGGCAAACTTTGAGCAAGAGCTTGCCAATACCCAAAGCGCGTTTCAGCAGACAGTCGAGAGTGTGACTATCACCGATACTCAATATAATGCTGATAACACCAAAGCGACTATTACAGGTGAGCTGCGGCTCAAAGGCCAAGACGAGCCTGCGCCTTTGACGTATCAGCTCCGCAAAGTCAACGGTCAGTGGAAGATTTTGGGCTAGTTTGGTTTAGCGACTAAAACAACGGTTGGCAACTATTCGTTGCAGCTATTGTTTCGCTGAGATCGAGGTTTCACTGACATTATTGTCAATCGCGATACCGAGCATGACTACATCGGCGATAAAGCCTTGCATATCGCAAACTTGCGGCATATAGCCCCATTGCTCAAAGCCAAGCTTACGAAACAAGGTTAGGCTTGGCGTATTATGAGCGAAGATTAGCGCCACGACATTGTGAATACCGAGACTTGGCGCTTGAGTGAGCATCCACTCGATCAATAAGCGGCCTAAGCCTTGCCTGTGATAATCGCGATGCAGATAAATACTGACCTCGCTACTGATATGGTAGGCGGTACGCGCGTATAAATCGCTAAAGCTGCCCCAAGCGACAATCACCTCTGGCGAGTCAGCTGATGTTGTAGTGACCACATAAATGGGCCGTTTGGGATCATTGAGATGCTCATCGAACCAACTGGCACGCTCAGCACTAGTGACAGGTGCCAATTGAGCGGTCGCTTGTTTGCCGGCGATACTTTGATTATAGATATCTAATATAGCCGTTAGGTCATTGAGACTAGCGCGCCCTACAGCAAACTTATCATTTAGTGCAATTGGGGCTAATGAAGTGGTAGTCGTCTGCTGGTGACGACGGGTGACATTGTCTAACATAGCGCTCCTAATAGGATAGGTTGTGGTCTATAGTTTGCAGTGTGAGTTTGGCTATTTTACTTTATAATGGCAGCCCTTGACGTCTTTTATGCTCTTAGATTCATGACCTGTGTCTTTTATTCAACCGCTCCTATCATAGCTGTAAATTATGAATACCTATTATTTAGAACAACTGATTGCACCGCCTTATATTGTTAATGACAGTGTTAAAGCGACTGACTTAGCGCCTTGCGTCCTAACCATTGGCAATTTTGATGGCGTGCATTTAGGTCATCAAGCGATGCTGGCAAAGGTACGTGCCTTAGCTGATGAGCAAAACCTGAGCGCAGCGGTGATGATATTTGAGCCGCAGCCGCGAGAGTTTTTTGCCCCGCAAAAGGCCCCTGCGCGCCTGACTACTTTAGCAGAAAAACAAGCGCTGCTAGCGGATTTTGGAGTAGATACGTTAATTGTAGCTGGCTTCGATAGTGATTTTCGCGCGCTGTCAGCTACTGCTTTTGCCGACCTATTAGCGAAACGCTTAAACGTACAAGCGCTTGTTTTAGGCGATGACTTTCGCTTTGGTCATGATCGCACCGGTGACAGTCAGTTTTTGCAGAACTATGGCCTACAAGTCATCGACCTGCAAACCGTCACAGATGAAGAGCAGCAAGATGATCGCATCAGCTCAACCCGCGTACGCGACTTGCTATTAGCCGGTGATATTGATGCAGCCAATCGCTTATTAGGCCGCGATTATACGATTATGGGCCAAGTCGTTGGCGGTGATAAAATCGGCCGCACTATGGATTTTCCGACTGCTAATATTGAGCTGTCTCGGATAAAGCCTGCCTTACACGGTATCTTTGCAGTCGACGTGGTCCGTCTTGATAAACAAGGCAATATCGTAGCAGATGGACTGAGCGCTCTTGCAGAAGAAGGGCAAATGGGCGTAGCAGGACTACGAGAGCATAGTCTATTTGGTACCGCAAGTATCGGTACTCGGCCTTCAGTGACTAAAGAACAAGAATGGCGCTTAGAAGTGCATTTTCCGCAGTTTCAAGGCGACTTATATGGTGAGAGCTTGCAGGTGCGCTTTTTGCACTACTTGCACGGCGAGCGTAACTATGAGGGTTTAGCCGCTCTAAAGCAAGGCATTCATCAAGACGTGACTGACCTGCTTGCTTGGCGAGAGCAGCAGTTAAATTAACAAGATTTGCGCGTGTCACCTTTCCACTAAAAAAGCCACTTTATTATTAAAGTGGCTTTTTGATATATGACTTATTACGTGCTAACTAATGAAAGCTCTAACGACTAAGCATCAGGATGCAAACGCACATTTAATTCATCAATAACCTCTACCCAAGCGGCGTCTTTTTTCCATTCTTCTTTTAAGAACATACGCTGACTGTCGGTCCAGATGTCAGCCTCTACTAGCTTCTCATCTTTGCCTAACTGATTATCAGCGATAAATTTGTCAATCGCTTCATCTGAATTATCCAGACCTAACTGAGCGAATAGTTCATTCATATTGTAATCGACTTCACCTAACATACTGCTTCTCCTTAACGTTAATATAAGCTTTAACAGGGTTATTTATTATCTGACTTATTTTCTAGTGCTTTTTTAATGCTTTTTAGCGAACGTCTTTATTGTAGCAAGCCTACTGATAAAAGCTGTTAGTCAAAGTTTATCTAAGCTTACCAGTTGTGTTAACGGAGCAGGCAAAAAAAAGCCCTGCTATACAAGCAAGGCTTTTGTATCTTTAATTAGCACTTAATCCCATTGTGCTTATGGCAGTAAGTGAGATACTGCGTCACGCTCTTCGCTTAGCTCTTGCTCAGTGGCAGCCATTTTCTCTTTTGAGAACTCTGCTGAGACATCAACGTCTTCAACGATAGACCAGTCACCATTGCTGCAAGTACAAGGGAACGAGTAGATCAAGCCTTTGGCAACGCCGTATTCGCCGTTAGAGTAGACCGCCATAGAGACCCAATCGTCGCCATCTGTGCCCATAACCCAAGTGCGGATATGGTCAATCGCTGCATTAGCAGCTGACGCAGCTGAAGAGGCACCGCGCGCTTTAATAATTGCTGCGCCGCGTTTTTGTACTTCTGGGATATACGTGTTTTCGTACCAGTCGCGATCGACTAAGTCTAACGCAGGCTTACCATTGACAGTACAAGCGGTTAGATCTGGATACTGAGTTGACGAATGGTTACCCCAGATGATCATCTTTTTCACATCGTTGACAGTGCTCTCGGTCTTTTCGGCCAATTGAGCAATAGCGCGGTTGTGATCTAAGCGCGTCATCGCGGTGAAGTTACGTGGATCTAGATCCGGTGCATTACGCTGAGCGATAACGGCGTTAGTGTTCGCTGGGTTACCAACGACTAGGACTTTAACATCACGCTTAGCCACTTCATTTAACGCTTTACCTTGTGCTGAGAAGATAGCAGCGTTAGCTTCTAGTAAGTCTTTACGCTCCATACCTGGGCCACGTGGACGCGAGCCTACTAATAAAGCATAACTCACATCTTTAAAAGCAACTTTGGCATCGTCAGTTTGCACGATATCTACTAATAACGGAAAAGCACAGTCTTGTAGCTCCATAACTACACCCTTTAGGGCGTCAAGTGCTGGAGTGATTTCAAGTAAATTCAAAATAACCGGCTGATCTTTACCTAGCATCTCACCAGAAGCAATACGGAATAGCATAGCATAGCTGATATTACCAGCAGCGCCAGTGACGGCAATACGTACAGGCTGTTTCATAGAGTATTCTCCAATTGATTATTAGACAGTATCTTGTTCGACAATATCTTTATTAAGTAGTCGCTTTTTCAGTCACAACGGCTCGAATTAAACACGGCTTTTATGCAAAAGGCGCATAAAACGAGAGCTAGTGTAGCACCTCGTTTAGGGAACCGTCTAGGAACAATAGCAGGCGAGTATAAGATTTGCGCGCTATATTGTTACATTTTATGCGCGTACTATTATAGTATGAGCGACCAAAGTAAACATCTATAATAGGACCAAATTAAGCGCTAATACTCGATAGCGCCCAAAAATCAATTTAAAATGAATAGAGTAGCAAATGAATACGGATAAGAGTTTTATAGAAAAGGCGACTGCTTAATTAAAAACACACTCTAAAATATGCTCAGAAAAAGCTTTTAACACCATAGCAAAGCACTTTTTAACCATAGTCGTGCTGTCTATTCTATTGCATTTTTATATTTGTCGGGCGCACCGAGCGGTCTGCTCTATATCCTTATCTACGCGATCTATTACTGACCTCCTGAGATGATAAATTTTTTGTCGCAGCTGTCGATGACATTGCTACAACTGGCAAAATTACTGCCTTCATAGCAGACATTGATATCAGTCAAAATCGATTGGCGGCGACTGCCTGCTTGGCAGATCAGATCGATGTCAGATGAGCTCATACCACGATTAAGTCTTATCATCTGTTTAAGAAAGCTTGATTTGGACACTGTATAGCTATTACCTGTTGTCAGTTCACTGGGCAGCTTTAGGTCTCCGGCATAGTTAATAATTTGACGAAAATAACTGTTCGCACTCAGCGGACTACAAGTCCCATAGCGATGCCATGCTTGGCTGCGCACTGTCGTGTCCGGCATAATGCGGTTGACGACTTTGAGCTGTAGAGGACTTAGACGCGGCTCACTACCGCGGCCACAGCGCTCACCATAGCCCAAATCTAGCCCAGATATGGTAAAAGAATAGCCTTCTAAACATTGACGCATCCGCGCGCGCGTTGGCTGTAGATTACATAACGCTGGGGTCATCTCAACCATGAGTACCCGCTGACCACTTTTGACTGCGCTTGCTGCTTGCGCAGGGGCCATAAAGACGCTAGGTAATAGCATTAGACCCGCTAGCTTGGCTGAGGTAGCAGACACTCGGAACCAAACAGACGATTGACGACTGTTCGCTTGATACTTTATAAAATTTATATATTTATTTATCATAGTCAAAAGGGTATATACAGTTATCGAACAGTAGAAGCAGGTATAAAAATAGCCTATAGTTATCGTTCTGTTTTTGGACGCTAACTAAATAAAGAGCTAGTAATCTATAACATGTAGACAGATTAGTCTAATACTACCAAAACACTTTGTTTACTCTATAGCAAAAACGTAAATCAACTTTAAAAACTTCTATCCCTTGATATAGCAAAGGATAACGCGGCCTGATAAAACCTTATCTGAACCTTTATTTTTAATACATTAATATCCTAAAAAGATTAAAAAAAAGCCATCAACACTACTTGCTGATGGCTTTTGCTATAAAGATGCACTACTAACCACGTCAAACGCTATTGCGCAGCCCTGAGGCTGTTAAAAAGCTGCGGGCACCGATCCCATACGATCAGTAATCGGCTGCGGACGACCTAGTAAGCTACTATAGATAGTGGCATTTTCCATCACGTGCTTGACGTAATTGCGAGTTTCGGGATAAGCGATAGACTCAACATACTGATCTGCAGCGAGCGAGCCATAAACCGGCTGCCAGCGCTTGGCATTGTTAGGACCAGCATTATAACCTGCGGTTGCCAGTACAGGCTGATAGTTGAGCTTACCCAAGATATCGCCCATATACCAAGTGCCATAGCGGATATTAGTATCGCCGCTATTGGCGCGGCTAGCACTATAAGTCTCGCCTAGATTGCGCGCGATGTATTTAGCCGTATCAGGCATGACTTGCATCAAACCACTAGCGCCAACGTTCGAGCGCGCTGAGGTCACAAAGCGGCTCTCTTGACGCATAATGCCGTAAGCCCACGCCGGATCAATGCCCGCCTCTCGGCTATAGCGTACCACCGCGCTTTGGTGCGGCATCGGATGCGATAGTGCCAAGCTGTCTACTCTATCGGCATTATCGATGGCATAAATCGCGCGATCGAGCCAGCCCATATCATGCGCTACGCGCGCCGCGGCAATGATCAGACTATCATCACGATTGTCACGAGCCTGCTTGACCGCCCAGTTCCATTCGCGATTGGCAAACGAGCGATTGGCGTCTGAATTATACAGTGCAAAAGCGCGTGCAAAACTTGGCTCTTGCATCACGCGTGCGCGATCAGCGCTGCTAATATTAGGCAAGTTATTGCCGCCCAAAAGGCTGGCATCGAAGCGCTGGCCGATTTTGTCTTTGGCCATTAGCCCGTAGTAGTCATTACTTTTTGCTAGCTGCTGATACATACGTTTGGCAGTAGTACGCTTATTGGCATCGCTTGATTGCTCATAAGCGCGCGCGAGCCAATACTGCCATATATTGGATCTTTGGGTCTCGCTATCCATCTGAGAGATCGCCTCAGCGACATCATCCCAGCGACTAAAACGAATAGCAGCCATCGCATAATCTTCGGCTTCTTCAAAGTTAAAATCATCGTCCAGACTCTTACGGAACCAATCTACCGCCTCACTATTAAAGCCATCATCGGTATTATAGTTCATACGCTTGACACCAATAATGCGATAAGCGTAGCGGCGCGTGTCATCGTTTAATAAGCGAGCGCGGCGCTGATTGTCTTGCTTGATATCAAAATCTAACTGCATCGCCGCTTCGCGGTAAGACTTATCGGCAAGGCGGCCTATCGCATATAGATAAAGGTATTGATTAATTTGACTGTTAGGCTCTTTAGTGAATCGGCTAAGAAACGAGGAAGGGTTAAGCTGAATCTCGCTTAAAGCTGAATAAGGAATAGGCGTACCTAAGCGTGAGGATAGCGCCATAATATCGCCAGTCTTGCCGACACGCAGCATACGTTTTAGTCTTGAGGCCCGATCGCTATTACTAATAAGCGCGTGATTATTCATCTCCATCGCTAGCTGATCACATAGCGCAGGCTGTTTTTTGGTGGTTAGCCAAACGTCAGACTTCTCGCTCAGCGCGCGCATCGTATCGCCGCCATTATTGAACCCAAGGGCAATGGCGCAGCGCTCTGACCTATCGGCATTAGTAATCAGATTAGCCACTTGACGGACGGAAGCATAATCATTAGCGCCGGCTTTGGTCTCTGCAAAATCAGCGACGAGCTTTTCGGCCATAACACTGCCTGGGTATTGACGTACAAACTGCGAGATAGCCGCTGAACTTTGTGAATTGAGATCCAAATTCATTCGCCAATAAGTCGGGTACATGGCAAACAGACTACCACTCATCAGCTGCTCATAGTTGAACAAAGCACTGATATCGCCTCTATTCTCCGCTTGTGCGGCAGCATTAAAATAGTCTACACCACTACTACCCTGCTGATAGCTGTTGCCTGAATAGTAGCTGCCTCCTTGCTCAAAGCTCTCGCCGTCTCCCCAAGTCAGCTCAGCACAAGCCACTTGTGATACTCCAAGCGCCCCTATAGCAGTCGCTAAGCTCAGCGCACTCACTCGCAGCTTACTGTTTTTGACGCTCTTCAATAACTGTAAATTTAGAGTGTGCTTAGTAGTGGTTTTCTCTTTGCTGTTATGAGTAACGCGCAATTTTGTCATACGGACTCTCTTTATATTCTTCAGTATCAGGTAAATTGGTATCAAGTAAATGAGTATCAGGTGAATTAGCGGCTTGTGTATAGCGATTTGATGCTTAGCGCTGCGATAAGTGCACTTATCATACTATTGATCATACTATATTTGGTTAACTTTCAACCAATCACTTTACCATTTGTCTCTAATCAGGATAGTACCCAGTAACAACAAAATGATATTACTCGTCTTTTATAACGCATACTAGCAGCGCGTATCAGCAGTACACAATGACAAGCATAGTGACCGTACATAGTGACAATACATAATGACAAGCGGGCACTCTTGCTCCAGTTCTGAGTCATTAGACAATAACGAGTCATTGATGAGCAAATGATAAGCGATTGATACTATTATAAATAATTTGGTAGATGAATGACATTCGTTGATGCTTATTTTTCACTTTACAGACTGATTATGATAAAATACGCGCCTTATCTTTAGTGCTTGGTCTGCAGCGTCTCGTCTTCAGCGCTTAGCCTGCCAATCTGTTTAACCATGGACGTCTTGTTATGAGTGTTACTGTATTTGACCCGCGTATCGATACTACCGATACGAGCTCTACTGCTGAAACGACCCTTGCTGCGCAAGCAGCAACAGCGCTTGAAGAGTCCCATTCTGCGGCCGCTCCTGTCAAAAAAGTCTTTGTCACCACTCAGGGCTGTCAGATGAATGTCTATGACTCTGACAAAATGCTCGACGTGCTCGGCGATTCGCACGGTATGCAAGTCACTCATGATATTGATGAGGCTGATGTGCTCTTGATGAATACTTGCTCTATTCGCGAAAAAGCGCAAGAAAAAGTATTTTCAGAGCTGGGCCGCTGGCGTAAATTGAAAGAAAAACGTCCTGACTTAGTCATTGGTGTTGGCGGCTGCGTAGCTTCACAAGAAGGCGATAACATCCAAAAACGCGCGCCGTATGTCGATATGGTATTTGGGCCGCAGACCTTGCACCGTCTGCCAGAGCTGTATGATCAGTCTAATGAGCAAAAAGGTATCGCGCCCAAAAACCGTATCGGCACAATCGATATCTCGTTTCCTAGCATTGAGAAATTTGACTTCTTGCCTGAGCCTAAAGTCGAAGGCTATAAAGCCTTTGTCTCTATCATGGAAGGCTGCTCAAAATATTGCTCATTTTGCGTGGTGCCATATACGCGCGGTGAAGAGTTATCGCGTCCATTAGATGATGTACTTGCTGAGATTGACAATCTTGCCGAACAAGGCGTACGCGAAATCAATCTATTAGGTCAGAACGTCAATGGCTATCGCGGCGAAAAAGATGATGGTAGTATTTGCCGCTTTGCCGAGCTATTGCATTATGTCTCGCACGTCGACGGTGTGGAACGTATCCGCTATACCACTAGCCACCCGCTCGAGTTCACTGATGATATTATCGATGCTTATGCGCAATTGCCTGAGCTGGTCTCGCACTTACATCTGCCAGTTCAAAGTGGCTCAAATGCTATTTTAGCGGCGATGAAACGCAATCATACGATCGATGTATATATTGATCAGATTAACAAGCTAAAAGCCATTCGCCCTGATATTCACTTGTCGAGCGACTTTATTATTGGCTTCCCTGGTGAGACCGATCAGGACTTCCAAGATACCTTGAACTTAGCAAAAGAATTAAACTTCGATCACTCGTACAGCTTTATTTATTCCAAGCGTCCAGGCACGCCAGCTGCTGAGCTGCCTGATGATGTTAGCTTCACTACCAAAAAAGAGCGCTTGGCAGAGTTTCAAAAGGTGATTATCGACTCAACCCTACAAAAGACCCGTGAAATGGTCGGTACCACCACTCGCGTCTTGGTTGAACAAGTAGCGGATCGACATCCTGATTGCTTGCTAGGTACGGCGGACAATACCCGCACCGTGATGTTCCCGTTTGAGGAAGCGCAAAAGGATGAGCTGCTTGGTAAACTCGTTAGCGTCCGTATTACTGACTTTGTCAGTCCGCATATGGTTAAGGGTGAGTTAGTTGAGGTTTTGGCCTAACACAATGTTTGTAATACGACTTTAGATAAGAAAAGCCGTTTGCTATTAATAGTGGACGGCTTTTTTGTATGCGGCTGTCATGATTATCACAATATCTTATGGAGTAACTAATAGTGTTGAATCACTTTAAAACCGATGCAGTGCAGCTGGGATTCATCTTGTCAATGAGAGCTGCGCAACATCGAAACAGCGAAGACACAGCACGCAAGGAAAATGAATAGCAGTTGCACGTTAATATTAAGCGTATCGACTTTATTTCGAACTGACCATAGTGTTCTTTAAACCATAAAATGACTAGCCACTTCAGCCAATAAAGCTGCAGCAATCAACATAAATATCACGCCGCAAGCACGATTAAGCCAAGCCAGACGATCACCAACATCAAGCCAGCCAGCCAATTGCTTTCCACCAAGCGTATAGATGATCTGCCAAATGGTTTCGCTTAAAAACAAGCCAAAAGTCAGCATTATATACTGCGGCCAAAGGGGCGCCGTAAAATTGATAAACTTGGGGAAAAAAGCAGCGAAGAATAATATAGCTTTTGGGTTAGACAGTGACACCCAAACGCCGGTACGAAATAAGGTCATATTGTTTGGTGACACCTTAACTGCTGCACTCGATAGTGAGCGCGGCTGCGGTGTTTTCTCATCAGTCATAAATGGCATAGTAGTCGGATAATCGGTCGCGACCTCCTCGCCCATTTCTTTGGCATCACTCATCAAGCTGCCCTCACCAGCATCGCGCCATGACTGAATACCCAGATAAATGAGATATAGCGCGCCTACCGTTTTGATTACTTCTAAAGCCCAAGGCGATTGACGACTGATAACGTCTAGCCCTAGCAAGGTTGACAGCAATAGGATGAATAAACCAAGGCTTAATCCTGCCAGCGTCCATAGCGTACGCTTCACCCCATAATTTAGCCCATACTGAAACGCCAACAGCATATTAGGCCCTGGCGTCGCGGAGATAAAAAAGGTACTGATAAAAAACACGGTAAATAGATGCCAAGACATCTGCAACCCCTACTCTGTATTATGAAACTTACTGATGTTAAAAAAATAAACACCGCCATTACGACGGTGTTTGATCAAACCTAATTATACTCTAAGTGCTTTGACTTTATGAGCATAAGCTACAATTTTCTTATCGATAAAGATCTAGTTAACCGTACAGCTCTCTAACAGTTTCTGCAGAAAACCATCACAACGCTCAATCTCACTTAATGCCACAAACTCATCGGCTTTATGCGCCTGCTCAATGCTCCCTGGGCCGCAAATAATGGTCGGAATGCCAGCGTTAGTAAACTGTCCGCCTTCGGTGGCATAAGCCACTTTATGGCGCTCATCATCGCCCGTCAAAGCTGCGATTAACTCTTGTAGCTCGTCATTCTTATCATCACTCATCGCTGGTACGCCCTCTTCTTGTATCAGCTCGATACCGGTTTCAGGAGACCGCGCTTGCATTTGCGCGTTTAGCTCGGCAATTTTAGTTTTGATCGGTGCTACGATATCCTCTTGCGTCATGTGCGGTAAGTTGCGATAGTCAAAGGTGAACTCGCACAGATTGGGTACGATGTTGGTCGCGGTGCCGCCTTGTATCGTACCGACCGACAGGGTCGAAAAAGGCACATCAAACATAGCATCATTGTCATCACGCTGGCTGATCTCTTCTGCTAACGCATCGACATAACCGACCAAACGACTGGCGTAGCTAATGGCATTGACGCCTTTATGGGTTAAGGAGGAATGCGCGGACTTGCCATGCACGCGGCAACGATAAACCGCAATGCCTTTATGCGCGACCACCATAGTCATCAAAGTTGGCTCACCGACGATACAATAATCAGGAGTGATACCGCGCGCCTCAATATCCGCCAAAATCAGCGGCGCACCCAAACAGCCCACCTCTTCATCAAACGATAGTGCCAGATGTAGCGGACGACTGAGTTTACCCGCTTTAGATAATTTGACTGCTTTAGGTAGCACCATTAAGCTACAAGCAATAAAGCCTTTCATATCGCACGACCCGCGCCCGTACAGTTTATCGCCACGTATTTCCGCTTTAAATGGATCTGAGCTCCAGTCCTGCCCATCAACTGGTACCACATCAGTATGACCTGAGAGCACCAAACCGCCATCTAAAATATCTCGGTTCTTTCCTGCGGGTACGGTAACAAACAGATTGGCTTTGTTCTGAGCCTCATTAAAGGTGAGATCAACGCTCAAACCCAACTGCTCGCAGTAGCCTTGCACATCTTTTATCAGCGCCAAGTTTGAATGGCGACTGACCGTATCAAAGCCAATTAGCCGCGTCAGCCAATCGATACTTTGCGTAGGGTAGTCAGCCTGATTAGTGTTGGTTTTTGCATCACTATTGCTAGCGGTTATGGTCATAAAATATCCTTAGCCTATCTAAAAAAGAGGTTAGCTATTTTTAACAAAGCGCTGTTGTAGGGCTTTTACTTCCTCATCTAAGCCTTCGACTGGCCCATCGATAGGGATATCAGGCGCGACCTCTGAGATAGCTAACGCATTAATCGACAGCGGCGAGTCTACACCTATCTCCGCCATCCACTCGCCGAGTTGCTTGGCCGAGCTGACATAAACGATACGGCCAAGACCCGCCAGCTCATGTGCAGCAGAGCACATCGCGCAGTGCTCACCTGAGGTATAAACGGTTTACTTACGATGGGTTATTTTGATTCATCACATCCATGACTGGCGGCATGGGCTTTGGCAGCTTACCTTCTGCTTGCAATTCCTTCGTGGTCTTAGCATCGATAGGTAGTCCGGCAATCAGTGCCAACTCCTTCACCGATTTACGTTTGCGCGTGGCAAAGCTGACAGGCACCATACGCGCAAACTCATAAATATATAGGTAAGACTCCTCACCACCCTCAAACTCGTCATCCTCGGCTAGACGAATCGCGCCAATCTTCGCCAAATCAGAGAGCATCTCGTTCTCCTCAGCACTTAAACGACAATCAGTAATACCAAAACCGGTCATAAAGCCATTGGCCCACTGTTTCAGCGCCATTACACGCTCGTACAAATCATGTTCATCATCAGGCACTAGCGGCGTATAGGCATAAGCATCATCTTTATCTTTGAGCTGAAACACGGTGTCCTCAGCCTCCTCAGTCAATAAAGTTAGCGCCTCGTCAGGCAAAGCTTCAAAGCTAAGCTCGCTCAAGATAGCAGCCCAACCTGCCTCATCGGGCGCGTTGCAAGCGGTCATCAGCCCAGTCATCAAGCCATGTATCTCACTGATTGTCACATCCGTCCAACCTGCAAACGCATCTGACCAAGTGTTCCAGCCTGAGATATTATCATTCATAAAAACATCCTGATTCAAAATAAATTAAGGGTAAATAAGTGCGACAAAGTATAAAGATGCCCAAAATGCCTACTATAAGCTCAATGGCAATTACTTTGTTGATATAGATATTATGAGGTCACTTATGGCATTATTAAACGCATAAAGCCAATTCATTATCATCACGTTTATTAAGGATAAAAACTGACTATGTATGATCAACTAAAAATATTAGAAAAAATGATACTAGATATCAAAAAACAGCATCAACTGGTCAGTCGTGAGCTCAGTCAACTAAAACAACAGCCTCAGCCTGACCCAAAAGAGCTGTCCTCCTTAAAGTCTCAGCTCAGCAGTAGCACCAATGAGCGCGACACTGCCAAAAAACAACTGAGCGATTTAGATAAGCGCTATCAAAGTTTGGCTGAGGCTCATCACATGATAGGAGAAGAGCAAGACAAACTGCAGAGTCAGCTCAGCGATTTACAACAAAAAAATAATGAGCTTGAACAGATCAATCAGCGCTTAGAGCAGCAAAACCAACAAGCAAAGCAGCAGCTCGACGATATCAAGCAACAAAATAGCGATTTACAGCAAAAAAACCAACTGGCGGCTGAGCGTACTCAAGTGGTACTGCAGCGCTTGACCCGTATTGACCAAATGGATAGCTAAGCGCTCTCACGCTAATTTCAAACCTTTATTGTGTAGGATTTTTTATGACTGATAACCGTACTGACTCGCAAAAACCAGCGCTCGAAACGACTAGCAAGGATAGCACTGTAACAGCGGCTAATAACTCCAAGACACCGCCGGCCCAGACCCAAGACACAAGCACGCAAAGCCGAGTCGCCCAAAGCCAAGCGGCGCGCCCATCGGTCAATGCTAATAGCCCGAGCCAAACCACTGACCCCAATAAAAGCAATGATATGTATAATAATAAATCCGCTAAGCCAGCCTCAGGGCCACAAAACAAAAAGCCAGAGCATAAGCAGCCGGAAAGCAAAAAAATAGATATCGTGATTGCGGGCGCCAGCTACCCTATCTTTTGTCCCGCTGATGAAGAACAAGAGCTAAGAGCGGCAGAAAAATTTATTAATGATTTTGCTACTAACATTAAAAAAGACGCGCCTAAACTGAATCAAGAGAACTTGCTAGTCTTGTCTTGCTTAAACTTGTACGAGCAAATCAATGCACATAAAAAATCAGAAGCCGAGCGTCAGCAGCAAAGCAAACAAAACGAGCAGCTATTAAATAAAATCATGCAAGAAGCGCAGTCTGTTCTTTAAACCTATTTTTAAACCTAGACACACCTAGGAGTGAGCCTTATAGGTTTTACCAGCATGAAAGTCGGCCTGATGTTCGTAATTACAAAAAAACAGCTCTTGGTTTTTTGTCGTTGCTGTATCCGCTACTACTTCATCCGTAGCTAGCATCGCGTCGCTATGAGGCTGCGTTTCGAGCACGCCGCGATACTCAGCGAGACTATGGCCACAAAAGTTGCAGGTGCGCGGTGTGGTGACATCGCCTTCTTTTGGCATCATGCTTTTAGGCGGGCGCGGATACATGACTTTATAAAACAGCCACATACAGATCCAGATGATAAGAATAGTAGTAATAACAGCAAACACGGCAAGGCTCCTTTGAGTGGCAGTCAATACTCTGAGTATATTAGAGCATATTACATTGTCACCTTTAGATTTTACGATAAGTAACGCGCTTAGCATAGCAGGCGCTCATAAAAAAACTGGCTCAATAAAGCCAGTTTTTGATTTATATCAATTTATAAGTGAAACGATAGCTTCTAGAGTTGCAGCTCGCTGATATCAGCAACTGTTAAGAATAGTGCGCGGACTTGCTTTAATAGTGCTAAGCGATTGGCTTTTAGCGCGGCATCTTCGCTATTGACCATAACGCTATCAAAGAACTGCGTGAGTGGCTCATCTAAGCTGGTTAAAGTTTGCAGTACTTGCGTATAGTCCGCTTGCTCTAATAAGGGCGCAACTTGCTGCTGTGCTTGCTGCACTTTTGCGTATAGCGCTTGTTCAGCGGCTTCCGTCAATAGGGATTCATCGACACTATCAGCGACTGCGCCTTCTGACTTAGCGATGATATTCGCCACACGCTTATTAGAATCCGCTAGCATCGACGCTTGCGGTAGCTTACTAAAAGACTGCACTGCGCGGATACGCTGATCAAAATCAAGCGGCATGTGCGGGTTGATCGCTTGTACGGCTTGAATGGTGTCGACGCTGACGCCTTTCTCAGTGTACATGGCGCGATAACGCGAATTGAGGAACGCCATCACTTGGGTAAAGGTATCGCCCATCTTCGCAATTTTACTGCCTGACTCATTACTGTAGCCTTTAATCGCTTGTTCGACTAGCGCCACTAAGTTAATAGGCAACTGCTTTTCGATTAAAATGCGCAAAATACCAATAGCCGAACGGCGTAAGCTAAACGGATCTTTTGAACCTGTCGGCGCTTGATCAATAGCAAAGATACCCACTAAGGTATCTAAGCGATCGGCTAGCGCTAAGCAAATACCGATCGGCGTCTGCGGCAGAATATCACCGCTAAACTTAGGCAGATACTGCTCTTCAATACTGGCAGCGACGGCTTCAGGTTCATCATTTAGACGCGCATAATAAGTGCCGGCGATGCCCTGCAATTCTGGATATTCACCGACTAAGGAGCTGGTCAAGTCCGCTTTGGCAAGCATGGCGGCGCGTACCGTCTCATCGAGATCAATACTCTGCCCTTGCTGTTGCAGTAGCCCAGCGATAAATCCAGCAAGCTTAGCGATACGCTCAGACTTCTCCCAAATCGTCCCCAGCTGATCTTGGAACACGCGCGTCTTTAAGCTCTCAGTCATCGCAAATAATGGCTGCTTTTGATCCTGCAAAAAGAAAAACTCTGCATCGGCCAGACGCGGGCGCACGACTTTCTCGTTACCTTCGACGATTTGATTAGGGTCTTTAGACTCAATATTGGTAATAAAAATAAAATACGGCTGTAACTTACCGTCTTTGTCGGTCAGACAAAAGTACTTCTGGTCCGCTTGCATGGTGGAGATAAGCGCCTCTTGCGGTACTTGCAAGAATCTTGGCTCAAAGCTTGCTCTTAACGCAATCGGTAAGTCAACTAAAGCTGTCACTTCGTCTAACAGCTCTGCTGGCACAATCGCATCGGCATTGACTTGATCAGCTAAAGTTTTGACCTGATTGTTAATCATCATCCGGCGCTTATCAAAATCAGCGATCACTTTTAAGCGCTCAAGCAGCGACTCATAGTTATCAGCATGATCGAGCTCATGGTAGTCTGGGCTATGAAAGCGATGACCACGCGTTTTTGCACCGCTTTGATGACCTTGAATGGTCGCATCGATGACTTGATCATCTTGCATCAAGACCACCCACTGCACCGGCCGCACAAACTCTTCTCGGCCGCTACCGGAGCGCATACGCTTAGCAATCGGCAGATTATCGAGCGCCGTTTGAAAGATATCAGGTAACAACTCAGTCGTCGCTTGACCGTGAATGGTTTGCTCATAGCCGATGTAATCGCCTTTATCAGTATTGATAGTCGTCAGCTCACTGGTCTCTATGCCTAAGCCCTTGGCAAAGCCCATAGCCGCGCGGGTGGGATTGCCCTCATCATCAAAAGCTGCCTTAATAGCTGGGCCGCGCTTTTGCTCAGTACGATCAGGCTGCTTATCACTAATCCCAGTGATTTGTATCGCCAAACGGCGCGGGGCGGCAAAGGCTTTAATACTATTAAAACTGATATCAGCCTCTTTTAGTTGCTCGATAACGCTAGCTTGCAGTGCATCGCGTAGCGGTTTTAGGCTCTTGGGCGGCAGCTCTTCACACCCCAGTTCAAATAAAATGGTACTCATGGGATGCTCCTATTTCTTAGTGTCAGTATTTGTGCGGTTATTATCACTACTAGGCTGATTTTCAGCGGAGTCTTCAGTAGACTCTGTCACGTCTTCTTTTGGCAGATATTTATCAATAGCAGCTTGACGATGCTCCGCGTCTGCTAACGGGAACCCTAACTTGGCTCTTGCTTCGACATACCCAAAGGCTACTTTACGCGCCAGCGTTCGCACGCGCAAAATAAAGCGCTGACGCTCAGTGACCGAAATCGCGCCGCGAGCATCGAGCAAGTTAAAAGCATGCGAGGCTTTGAGCACCATCTCATAAGCGGGCAACGGTAGGCCTGCATCGACTAATTTATCCGCTTGCTCTTCATAAAAGTCAAAGAACTCACTCATCTTCGGCACATCAGCGTGCTCGAAGTTATAAGTCGACTGCTCCACCTCGTTTTGATGAAAGACATCGCCATAAGTCACGCGGCCAAATTCGCCATCTGCCCAAACCAAGTCATAGACGCTATCGACGCCTTGCACATACATAGCTAGGCGCTCAAGACCGTAGGTAATCTCACCGGTGACTGGGAAGCACTCGATACCACCGACTTGCTGGAAGTAGGTGAACTGAGTGACCTCCATACCGTTAAGCCAAATCTCCCACCCCAGGCCCCACGCGCCAAGCGTTGGCGACTCCCAGTTGTCTTCTACAAAGCGAATATCATGCACTAAAGGATCGATACCGATGGCACGTAAAGAGTCTAAATATAGCTCTTGTATATTGGGCGGATTGGGCTTGAGCACCACTTGAAACTGATAATAATGCTGCAAGCGATTGGGGTTATCGCCGTAGCGGCCATCGGTCGGACGGCGCGAAGGCTGTACGTAAGCCGCATTCCAGCGCTCAGGGCCTAACGAGCGCAAAAAAGTCGCGGTATGAAAAGTCCCTGCCCCGACTTCCATATCATAAGGCTGCAATACCACGCAGCCTTTGGATGCCCAAAAGTTTTGTAGGGTCAAGATCAAATCTTGAAAACTCATCGGTTTAGAGTCTTTGCGGGAGTTGTCATTATTAGAAATATTATCTTGGGAGGTCATAAAAAAATCACTATGAAATAAGTAGGATTAGGTCGAGCTTACCTAAAAACAGTTAAGCTTTGCTAGCTTGTTCGGCTACGCCTCTATTAACCTGCTTACCTTACTAAAAAATGGCCATTTTATCCATATATACAGTAACTATATTTATAGTATTACCTATAGCATCATATGTAATATCTACGCTGGCTAGGCGTCGCGTATTAAAGTTCAACCGATGATGACAGGTATAGTCAATTCTAAATAAAGTAGAGAGATAGTTTTTAGGCGCGGAACGGGTATGAATTTTACTGGCGTGCTGTGCCTATGCAGACAGAGGCTGCATAACTAATAGTTAAACAAAAGCATCCCAGTCCCGCTATATCGTTTTTACAATGAACTCACTACATCAGTGCATAAATCAGCAGCGCATAAATCAGCGAAAGCAGCACAACAAAAAAATACCCAAATGCGTAAGCATCTGGGCAGGAGGAAAAGTGTGATACCGGTATCCTGTTGTGTCAGGCTTTTTGTTTTTTATGAGCCACTATCGCTACTCTATTTTTATTATTATAGGTTTAAACGTTACTGTTTATTTCGACTGCATTACTTTTAGAACTGTAGTACTTGTTTAACCCAAATACTTTTAAATTTTATATTTTTAACTTTAATAACTTTAAAATGGGTACTTCTTTCACTACATCTAACTACTGATAGGACTGATGAGTTGCTTTTGGCATAACAATCCATAATATGATGTAAATCAAAATCCCTGGGACTGCTGCACTAAGTGAAGAGATAATAACAAACAACACTCTTACCCAAGTCGGTGACCATCCTAAATACTGAGCGATACCGCCCATGACACCTGCGATCATTTTATTGTTTTGCGAACGATGCAGTTTAACTAACTTACTCAAAGTTTGTACTCCTTCTCGAGCGATTTAACTTGTAAATAAGTATAGCAAGTATTCGCTATTTATCTGTTGATGCTTTAAGCGTGCTTTGTGACTTTATGATAATCAAAGTTGCCGTAATCTGTCATAAAGCGCGGTAACTGCCTGATTTTAAATAGTTATTTCAAAATGTTTCAAAAAAGACCATGTTACTGGTTCTTTTCGCTGAGTTTACTGAGATGCTTATTTGCGACGATTATTATTAATTTCAACAACTTGCCTGCTTTCGCTACTCATTTTTCAAACGTTTACAATAACTCACCTGTATCTACGTCCAAAGCTTTATACCATGCTATTAATTTAACGCACAAACAGCGCCGTTTATATGATGAAGTTAGGTAGGAGATATGATGATTGATTCCGGTTTAATGATTGGGCATTTTCAGCCACTACATTTAGGACAAATGCGCAGTATCTTAGCAGCAGCAGGACAAGTCAAAAGCCTTTATATCGTTATCACTTCTCATCCGGCGCCGCATCCAGATTTTGATATTACCTTAAAGGACAAAGCGCGCTGGCTACAGATGGCTTGTGCGGACTTGCCCTTTATTCATCTGCATATCTCTGAGGAGATTGCGCTGCCTATCCATGATGATTTTAGCGATGTTGCTATCGATGTCACTGAAACTCAGGCCAAACTCACTCATATCGCCCATGAGTTAGAGCTACCTGATGATACCGCATTATTTGTCGCAGAGAATCATCCTATCGCGCAAGAGGCGGTCAAGTCTCAACTGAGCATGCCGGTCTTAACGACACCGCTACAGTCAGAGTTTAACTCTTATGCCATCGCAAGCAACCCTATCGCAAATTGGGCCGCAATTCATCCAATAGCGCGTGCCAACTATACCAAGACTGTCGCTATCGTCGGCGGTGAGAGCTCAGGCAAAACCACTTTGGTACATAAGCTTGCCAATTACTACGGCGCAAGCTTTGCGCTAGAGATGGGTAGACTTTATGTCGGGACTGATCTGGGTGGTAGTGAGCTTGGCCTGCAATATAGCGATTACGGCCCTATCGCGCTTGATCATGCCGAAGCTATCCGCCAAGCTAAGATCAATGCGACCGCGCCGGTGACTATCGTTGATACTGACTTTGTGACTACGCAAGCGTTCTGTGAAGAGTATGAAGGCCGTACTCACCCTTTCGTTGACGCTTGTATTAATGAGTTTCGGTTAGACTATACGGTGATGCTCGATAATAATACGCCTTGGGTCGATGACGGTATGCGCTCGCTAGGTAGCGCGGAAGCTCGCGGCCGCTTCGAGCAGCTTCTTTTAGACATCTTTGCTCGCCATAATATTGAGCCGCACCTTATCGACGCGCCAAATTACGATACTCGTTATCATGAGGCTGTGGCATTGATCGATAAGTATATCTACGGCAAAGCTTTGTAAAATAGACGAGATAACAGCAGCGCTATTTATAACGTCACAACCCTATAGCTCTACGACTCTAACAAGCCTCATAAACGATTTAATAACTAACCTCAGACCTAAAGGACAACCACTCTATGCGCATTCAGTTACTGGACAATATCACTGGCAAATGGTCGTTACAATGGATCATTATCTGGTTTATCTCAGGAGTCTTAGCGCTGAGTGCGGGGTTTTGGCTCACCACTGAGCACAGCACTTTGGACTGGTTTTATTTAGCGGTGTCTTTTATTGGTCTGATCTGCGTGGTGTCGTTATCCTTTCGCAAAAACGTCGCAGGCAACGGTTTTGGTATGGCGGCGACCGCTGGTGAAGTGGTGGTACAAGGTACGGCCGGCTCCGTTGGTCTGATGCTCGCGCCACTATTTAACTTTTTCACCCACCTTTACGGTCTGTTTTATTGGTCAAAGAATACCGATGCTGACGGCGATATGATACCCAAATCCGCCAATAAGTGGGTTTGGCTGATTACCATTACCTTTATGATCATCGGCTTAGCGCTCTTCCCCACGGTGAACGCGCTACTCGCCAGCTACGGCTATGCCGTCGTCGAAAATGACAGTAGTTTATTTTTAGGGTTTATCTCCTTTTTTTGGATAAACGTCATCGCTTTTATTCTCTCTATCACCGCCCAAGCAGCGATGATATTACGCTACTCGTTTAACTGGTGGTTGTGGATTATCTCCAACTTCGTATGGCTCACAGTCAATCTGATGTCAGGCAATTATATCTTTGCGATTCAAACGATGGTCTATCAAGTCAACTCTTTTGTCGGGCTTTACGAGTGGTATCGCAGCGAACAAGACGCCGCTAAAGCGTCATAATAACGGTTAAAGCAAGCGGTTATGACGCGAGGGTCTACGCGATAAAGTGGTAGAGCACTATAAATAATGCTACAACTAAAGATATCGCAGCTCTTTAATTCTATTCATCAAATGACTAACAAGGAGGTTAGGATGTCTCGTACTCAAAAACGTTTATCGAAACGCTCGCTTGAGCAGTGGCTTAGCGAATATTCGGTCAGTCACCAAAACTTAATCAATAAAAAAATCCACTGGATGGCAGTACCGACTATTTTTGTCAGTATCTTAGGCATGGGTATGTCGCTATCGGTTTGGATTACCTTAGTGCTTAGCGCCTTAGTGCTGCTATTTTATATTCAGCTCTCGACGCCATTATTTTTAGCGATGGGTATCTTTATCTTGATTTGCTTATCAGTAATGGCAGCACTACCTATCGGTTTTAAGGTCTGGGCTAGTATCTTCGTGGGTGCTTGGATCGGTCAGTTTGTCGGTCATAAAATCGAAGGCAAAAAACCCTCTTTTTTTGAAGATTTGCAGTTCTTATTAATTGGCCCAGCTTGGGTAGTCAATAGCTTGATGGGCGGCAAAAATAAACAAACGGCTTAGAGTAACTACTGTAGTCAATACTCTTTAAAAATGTATGGCGCTGCTGGGTGAAATATAAGATCTGATAAAGTTTTATTTATTTAACTCAGAGTCTGCACGCCGCCGCCAATGACGATAGCGGTCTTGCCGGACAGGTCAAACAGCTCATCAAAGCTTTTTTCTTTAAATTCTGGCATAAAAAGCTCCTATTTTAATTAGGATTTATTATTAGGTAGACTTGTATTAACGATTATCTTAAGTCTGTAGGTCGAAAACTTATATTGCAGATATCGCTTTAAAAGTTACTCATTTATTATGCCGTGCGAACCTCAAGTAGATATGGCAAGTTGACTGACTTTTGTAACCTTAGCGCTTCTGAGTATTGCTTCTCATTATTTTTATATCAGATTCTTTTAGAAAAATTCGCAAAACACAGACAAAAAAACCCTCACTATTTATATAATAGTGAGGGTTTTTGCTATGTCTTGTATAAAAGACAGTAGCCATATTTGGAGCGGGATAAGAGATTCGAACTCTCGACCCCAACCTTGGCAAGGTTATGCTCTACCACTGAGCTAATCCCGCATAGATCAAAGCGTATCGTTAATAAATATTAATGACTACGTCTCGATAGGATGGCTATTTTAGCAACTATTTTGCTGGTGTCAATATATTTTTTTGAATTTTGCTTGTTTTAATTACGTTTGGCACCGCTAAACTGCCAAATATTAGGTTATCTCTTTGATAATTTGACAATTATTCAACAACGCATCTTTTAAGTTTAGCTGGGATCTTTTTATAACCTTTAGGCTCTATTCAGCTATCACCTATTACTTATGACAGAGATGTACTTACATTTGCACGTAGTAATGTTACTTTTACTGCACTAGTCTTGTGACAGTAGGCTTATTATACTATGGCATACATAAGAGTAGATTTGCGAGACTTTAACTTTGTATTATTTTAATAATGAACCGCCCCGGGATTGTCGGAGACTTAACATTCTGAGAGAATACGACAATGAA
>NZ_JADQAL010000001.1:0-159484 GCF_022129275.1 Psychrobacter sp. Ps3 | reverse complement strand
TCAAACCTATCTAATAGTCAATATTGGCTAGGTTTGAGTAAGATTTTTGGAACGGGTGAGACTAAAGAGTTGTCAGTCCAAGGATAAATGATCAAGAATATGAGATAAAAAAAGCTAAGCGCGATTAAGCAAACTTAGCTTTTTTTGAGTCTTTGAGTAGGCGTTAACGATATCGTCTAACGATAGAGGTCGCCCTCATCACTTATCATTGTCTTGTAGCTCAGATAGAGGATGGGTGATATTGTTATTATGAGTCACCACAATAGCCTCATCGATAATACGCTGACTAACGCCGCGCTTACGTAAGGACTCAATAAACACCTCATCATGCGCCAAAGTATAGTCTTGATGGTCGCGATCCAATCCTTGGCGTATATACAAGCGAATCAGCCCCTGAATGCGCTTAAAGCCAAGCTCTGAAGAGGTAGACTGTAATAGCTCAATCATTTCCTCAGAGAGGCGAATGCTAATCGGACGCATGATTTTTTGGGGATGATCAGAGAATTTATTTTTTATGCGTACAGGTATCATAATAAACCATTACTTTTAGTGAGTAGGAATAATAGGGCGTGTTGAACATTCGACCATGGCACTGACAGAGACTATTTTTTAGGCGATTTGCAGATAAAAATGGTAAGTTTAGTCGTTCTAAGCGTCTATTTTTATCAATAAAGCGGCAAAAAATAGTCCTGTCCCTGTTGTTGTAGTTAGGGCTGATGCTAAAATCGCCCTAGTCGTTGTGAAAATCTAGCCAATGCAATAAGCATTACCTGCAATTTTAACGACGACTAGAACTATTTTAGCGATCAGCAGTACGCATTTGTGAATGTTCAACACGCCCTAATATTAAGAAAAAAGATAGCCGACTTTAGAGTGTGCAATGCTATAAGTGCGCTGCGCTATTCATAATGGCAATCAGTATATAGGAGTCATCAGCACTAGCAAAAAAGCTCTCTAAAACACGCTATCTAAATAAACCAGCTATCTGTCTTACCATACAATAAAATGGCGCAAAAAAATAGCTAAGCCAGAAAATAACGCACATAAAAAAGCCCCCATCACATCATGATGAAGGCCTCTTTATAGAATATGGCTCCTCAACCTGGGCTCGAACCAGGGACACACGGATTAACAGTCCGACGCTCTACCAACTGAGCTATTGAGGAATAAAAGGGTATAACTTTAAACTTAAATTAGCAGTGTTTGCTAAGTAGTTCGCGTTATGTGTGGCATATTTTAGCCAAGTCACTTGAGACTGTCAACCTTTAAGCGCAATATTTTTGAACTCTTTAAACCTCGTCTAAAGTCTCTAGCGATTTGCGTAAAAGCTCAAAAATGTAAGATATCAGTCATAAAAAAACCCTCATCAAAAAGATAAGGGTCTTGGCAAATGCCATAATTGAATCAAAGTGATTCAACAAAACAGATTAGCTGGTCATTAAGATATTCGTAGATAACCAGCTAACGATTGACTAATAGTCAAAAATTTGGCTCCTCAACCTGGGCTCGAACCAGGGACACACGGATTAACAGTCCGACGCTCTACCAACTGAGCTATTGAGGAATAAGCTATGAGTGTTTATGCTCATAACGAGCTTAACAACGACTTATTTAGACAATGAGTTGCTGCTAAGTGGAGCGTATTCTAGCAAAGATAAAAAATACGTCAAGCCTTTTTTATTTTTTAATGCAAATTTTAGCTAAATTGGCAAAATTAAGGCTTATTCTTCTTCTGACAGCTAGGATACGCCTTAGTGCTTGACACTATTGGCGAGTATGCCGTAGCCACAAAAAAGACGTCTTTAATAGACGTCTTTTTGCTAAATCATCAAATTTGCTCAATGCTGCTCACGTTTAGATTGGCTAATTACTCTGCAACATCCAAATCAGCAACCGCCGATTCGATACGCGACAGGGCATCTTTTAAAGTCGCTTCATCAGTGGCATAAGAGATACGCATAAAGCCGCCTAAACCGAAAGCATCGCCAGGGACGACTGCGACGCCAACTTTCTCAAGCAACCACTCTGAGAACTCGGTGCACGAAGATAGACCAGCTGCTTTAATCAAAGGCTTAATATTAGGATAGACATAGAAGGCACCGTCAGGGCGCAGGCAAGTAATACCCTTAATCGCATTTAGACCGTCGACAACTAAGTCGCAGCGCTTCTCAAACGCATCGACCATAGGTGTTAGGACACTTTGATCGCCGCTAATAGCGGCAGCTGCTGCTACTTGACTGATAGAGGTTGGGCAAGAGGTCGACTGCGATTGTACTTTTTTCATCGCGCCAATCAGCTTGGCAGGACCACCGGCATAACCGATACGCCAGCCGGTCATGGCATACGCTTTTGATACACCATTTAAGATAATCGCGCGCTCTTTTAATTCAGGAGCGGCGTTTAAGATATTATAGAACTTATCTCCCGTCCAGCGAATGTGCTCATACATATCATCTGAGGCCACATAAACTTGCGGATGCTTTTTCAGAACTTCAGCCAGCGCCTTTAGCTCGTCTAAAGTATAAATCATGCCAGTTGGGTTAGAGGGGCTGTTTAGCACCAGCATTTTGGTTTTGTCAGTGATGGCAGCTTCTAATTGCTCAGCGGTGATCTTGAAATCTTGCTCAGCAGGGCATTCTACGATGACCGGCTTACCTTCAGCGATAAGTACCATGTCAGGATAGCTGACCCAGTATGGTGCTGGAATAATGACTTCATCGCCTGGATTAATAAAGGCTTGCGCTAAATTAAAGAACGACTGCTTACCACCTACCGATACTAGGATCTCATTTGGCTCATAGCTGATGTCATTATCACGCTTGAACTTGTCGATGATGGCTTTTTTTAGCTCAGGCGTACCGTCAACGGCAGTGTATTTAGTAAAGCCATTATTAATCGCTTCAATCGCCGCTTGCTTGACGTGCTCTGGGGTATCAAAATCTGGCTCGCCTGCACCCAAACCGATAATGTCTTTACCAGCCGCTTTTAGCTCTTTGGCTTTGTTGGTAATAGCAAGAGTTGGTGAAGGTTTGATGCCATTAACGCGGTCAGATAGTTGCAGCTCGCTCATAAAAAATCCTTAATAAGTCTGAATAGAAAATAGAGATAGGATAGAAACGCCGTTATTAAATGGTCGTTATTAGAAGTGTCACTATAAAAGTAGAATTATCGCTGTGCCCACGCGCCTCAATAAGCGCGAGTAGCGGCTTTATTGTAGCATGTAGACGGTAGGCTGTCCTACCACACTAGTAACAGAAAATTTATGGTCTTTGGCAAAGTCAGACTCTGAATAACCATATCTAACTTTTATTTTACGTTTGCGAAGTTACAACAATAACGATAACTTTTATTTGTATTATTTAGCTATTATAAACTCAAGTATTGCTAAAACAACTATGGGTTAATAGTGAGAATGCAATCATCATTAAAAAGGGACGAGTGTAATGGCAACAACGACTGAAAGACTGCATATCGTAATCACAGGTGCGACCTCAGGTATAGGTATGCAACTCGCAAAAGACTACTTAGCAAAGGATCAGCACGTCTATGCGGTAGGGCGCGATGATGAGGCTTTAGCGGAACTCAAAAGTTTAGGCGCGACGTCCATAGATTTGGACTTGATGGATAGAGAAGCGGTCATCGCGGCTTTTGAGAAGCTAGATACCATTGACCTAGCAATTTGCTGCGCGGGGGCTTGCGAGTACTTAGATATGCCGAACTTTGACAGCGAAAGCTTTATGAAAGTGATGTCAATCAATATGGGCACACTCTCGCACGCTATCGAAGGCGTGCTACCTAAACTTATCGCCTCAAAAGGTCGCCTAGTCGGTTTAGGCTCGGCCTCCGCTTATGTGCCTTTTGCTCGCGCAGAAGCTTATGGCAGCTCTAAGGCGGCGATTCATTATCTTATGAAAACGTTGCAAATCAGTCTTGCACCATTTGATGTCGCGGTCAGCTTAGTTGTGCCAGGGTTTGTCGATACGCCGATGACTGAGCAAAACGATTTTCCGATGCCGTTTTTGCAGACTCCTCAGCAAGCCAGTCAAGCCATTCGTGATGGTATCGAAGCTGAGCACGAAGTCATTGAGTTTCCAAGAAAACTAACTTTGCCACTAAAAACTTTAGGCACTCTGCCTGATATGGCGTGGCAGCAAGTCAGTAAGCAGCTGTACAAAAAGTCATAAGTGAGTCGCTAGAGAGCTACGTACATCAAGACAGTCAAATATATTAAAAAAGTCTAAAGGATAATAGGCATGCCGTTGTTTCGCCGTAACGCTGTAACCGCCGCACAGAGTAGTACTAGCGATGATAATCGCCAAAAGAATGGTAAAACTAAAAAACATATTGCCATTATCGGTTCAGGCGTCTCAGGACTCACTTGCGCGCACTATTTAGTAGAAGAGCACGACGTTACCGTCTTTGAAGCTAATGATTATATCGGTGGTCACGTCAATACTATCGATGTGGCATTACAAGACGGCAGAAAGTCAAAGTCTAGGTTTAGTAAAAAAAGTCAGGCAGAAAAAAGTGCGATTGATACCGGTTTTATTGTCTTTAATGAGCGCACTTATCCGAATTTTTTTCGTCTGTTGCATGAGCTGCAAGTGCCGTTTCAATCGACAGATATGAGCTTTTCGGTCAAAAACGTTGCCCGCAACTTTGAGTATAACGGTCATACCATAAATACTTTGCTATCGCAGCGTAAAAATATCATCAGCCCGAAGTTTTGGCGCTTTGTGCAAGATATATTGCAATTTAACAAGCAGATGAAGCAGCTGCGTCAGGATTTTGAAGCGGCTCGCAGCAATGGCGAAGCGGTCACTCGCTACACTCAGCAAACCTTGAGCGAGTATTTAGCCAGTAAACGTTACGGAAAATTATTTACTGATAACTACCTGCTGCCTATGGTGTCAGCTATTTGGTCAACGAGCTTAGAAGACGTACAAGATTTCCCGTTAGTCTTCTTTGCGCAGTTCTTTGATAATCATGGTCTGCTAGACGTGGTCAATCGCCCGCAGTGGTTCACGATTAAAGGTGGCTCTAAGCAATATGTTAATAAGTTGGTGACGCGCTTTGTTAAAAAAGGTGGGCAAGTGCGAGTCAACTCTCCCGTACAGTCGGTCACTCGTAATAGGGACAACAAAGCTGACAGTACTGACGCTAAAGTGACTTTGAAGATGAGTAATGGCAAGAGTATAGAAAGTTTAGACTTTAATGAGGTGATTTTTGCGTGTCACGCCGATACTGCTTTAAAGATTTTGCAAGATGCGACTAGCGATGAGACTGAGGTCTTAAGTCATTTTCGCTTTACTTCTAACACAGCTGTGTTGCATACCGATACTAGCGTCCTGCCCAATAAGCCATTGGCTTGGGCGAGTTGGAACTACTTGCTTGATGCCGATGGCAAGACGCATAACACAGTCGAGCAAACTTCTGCGAAGCCAGTACTGACGTATCATATGAATATCTTACAAAGGCTGACGAAGCAGCACAATTATCTGGTCACTCTTAATCACAAGATTGACCCTGCACAAATTATCAAGTCGATTGACTATAGCCATCCGGTGTTTGACAAGCCGATGATAGAGGCGCAAAAGCAGTGGTCAACCATCTCTAGTAGTGGTTTGCACACGCATTTTTGCGGTGCTTATTGGTTTAATGGTTTTCACGAAGATGGCGTGCGCAGTGGCTTGCGAGTTTGTCAGTCTTTAGGTAGTCAGATTGACATCAAAGACGAGGTTGACGCCAGTCATTTGCCAGATGGTGAGTCGGCGCATACGCCCTTTGTCTATAAAGACATACCAGTCAGAGCGGATAAATCTATGCACAAATTAGACAATCGCCAACTGCTTAGTGCGGAGACCAATCAAGAATTGCTTGCTTATATCGCATCGATAGCAGCTAAGCCTAAAGTTCTAACCGCTGCTAAAACAAAAAAGCACGGTCTGTTGGCTAGAGTCCTTCACAGCAGTAAACATAAATGAAAGAGCGCTTAATGCCTAAAAGAGACCACTCGTCTAATAGTCAATTTACCCATCAGCTGTTTCATGGCACAACGTGGCACAGTCGCCTATTACCGAGTGTGCATAAATTTATCTATCCGTACCGTTATTGGGGCGTCAATATTAGCGCTTTGGCAGCAGGTGATGGATTACCAGAAGTCGCAAGCATGCAGCTTCAAAATAACCATACTCATAGCGCAAAACTGTTCAATAAACTTCTCTTTGGTGCAGCAATTATCAAAGGCTTGCCGATATTTTCAGCGAAACATAAAGCGTTACAGCAGTTTTATGCCGATGACTACTTGCAAGGTTTGCCATTAGATCAGGCGAATCAAGAAATAGCTGATATTACTAGTGCTGATGCTAATGTTCAAAGTATAGAGGGATTGTTGCAGCGTTTAAATGCTGTCTTTAAAGATAAAACGGGCAGCACGCCGACAGGCGAGATTATTGGCTTGATAGTGTGCCGTAATGTTGGTGTTTATTTTAGCCCAGTGAACTTTTATATCGGTTTTGATAGTGAGCAAACGCCCACCCATTTACTAGCAGAAGTGTCTAATACACCGTGGGATAAGCGCCACTATTATGGTTTTTTATTAAAAGGCGAGGAGACGGAGCTTTGTCATGATAAAGATTTTCATGTCTCGCCCTTTAATCCTATCGATCAGCTCTATCGCTGGCAGGTCAGCGTCAAACCACAACCGTCTAAAAGCAATAAGGCTAATAAAAACGATGTTTTTGATATTCGGATAGCGATCAATATCAGTGACAAGCGCGGTGAAGTACTCAAAACGGGCATAAAAATGAGTGGAGAGCCGATGACCCACGAGAGCATCCGCCAAAGCTTAAAACAAAACCCATTGATGAATTTCACCTCACTCACTCGTATCTATTGGCATGCTTTTAAACTCTATGCATTCAAAAAAGTGCCTTATATCAATTACGATGAGAAGCTAGCAGATAGTGAGCAGTCAGTAAATAATTAACAAGTAATCACTCAGCCGGCTAAAACTGAGCTGATGTAACAGATCTAGACCATAGTTTTAACGACATAAAAGCTTTGAACAACAGTAGTAAAGAAAAATATTAATATTGAGCGTTGATCCATAGGCGACTCTCTTAAACGGACAAGAGGATACCACCGCGATGCCAGCCCGACCAACCGATCGCCAGCCAAGCAGTAGATTAGAAAAAATAAATGCCCGTGTGAGTCAGGCTTTAAATGATAGCGCTCTTTTGCGACCTGTGAGTAACGGCGTTAATGCTTTAGCTAGAAAGGCGATATTTCAAGCGTTAAAACGAGTACAGTTTGGCGGTATCACAGTAATAGAGGATTATGCTCAGCAGACGCAAGCATATAGCTTTGGTAGTCAGGCTATCAATAGCAAAAGTAGCTCTGCTATTGGTCGTCATTTTCTACATGTAACCCTCACGATTCATGATATCAGTGTCTATCGTCAGCTGCTTTTTGGCGGATCTATAGCGCTTGCCGATAGCTACATTAATGGCGAGTGGGATACCGATGATTTGACAGGCTTGATACGCTTGGCGGCGCGTAATCTAGCAGTGCTCAATAAGCTTGAGAACCGCTTTGCCGGTATAAGCAAAGCCTTTGAGAAGGCCAATCATCAGCTGCGTAGTAACGACCAGTCAGGCTCTAAATCCAATATCTTAGCTCACTATGACTTGGGCAACGATATGTATCAGCGTTTTTTAGATGAGACCATGATGTACTCCTCGGCCGTCTACAAAAACCCAGAGGCCACCCTTAGCGAGGCTCAGCAGCATAAGCTTGCGCTTATCTGTCAGCGCCTGCAATTGACTGCCGATGATCAGGTAATAGAGATTGGCACTGGCTGGGGCGGTTTTGCCATTTATGCTGCGAGTCATTACGGCTGTCATGTAACGACCACAACCATATCCGATGCGCAGTTTGATGAAGCACAGGCGCGCATTGACGCGGCAGGGCTGTCTGACAAGATAACTTTACTCAAAGAGGACTATCGCAATCTGTCAGGACAGTATGACAAGCTAGTCAGCATTGAGATGATAGAGGCAGTCGGTTGTGAGTATTTGCCCACCTTTTTTGCTAAGTGCAATGATTTGCTTAAGCCTACGGGACTAATGGTACTACAAGCCATCACCTTTAACGATCAAAACTATCAAGACTATATTGATTCAGTGGATTTTATTCAGACCCATATCTTCCCAGGCGGCTGTCTGCTCTCTAATCAAGAGCTGAATAACCAGTTTATGCAGCAGACGGATATGGTTATCAAGCAACTGCATGACTATGGCTTTGACTACGCGCATACTTTACGCGATTGGCGTATTGCCTTTATGTCGCAGCGCGAGGATATCAAAGCACTTGGTTATGATGAGGCCTTTATTCGTCTATGGGAGTTTTATTTTTGTTACTGCGAAGGCGGCTTTTTGGAGCGCACCATTGGCGTTGTCCAACTGACTGCGGTGAAACCTGACAATATCGACATTTTACATTTCTCTGATTCGCCTGTAATTGATGTGATAAACAAGCCCATGGGCAGTACTATTAATCAGCGTAGCGCTTCTAGCATTGCGGCTGCATTTGGCTAAGGACAAGATGTCTAACATTAGGGCGTGTTGAACATTCAAATGTGGCACTGGCGGCGGCTATTTTTCAGGCAATACGCAGTGAAATTTTCGAATGCTAGTCATTCTAGGATAGACAATTTCACCATGTATTGGCAAAAAAGAGCCCCGCCCCAAAGGGCTGATGCTAAAATCACCCCAAACGGTGTTGTAAACCTAGCTAAGGCCTCGACATTATCGTCGGTTTACGCCTAGTTTGGTGCGATTTTATCTATCAGCAGTCCTAATATTTGAATGTTCAATACGCCCTAGAATAGTTATCGTTATAAAAGCTTTATAAACTATAGGCTCTTACAATTGAGACACTTTACAATTAAGTTACCTAAAGCCATAACGATTACTAAACCTAAAAACGTCATATTGAAGTACAGTTAAAGCATGGTAATAAGTCTAATAGATTACGCAAATAAAATAGGCTAGACATAGGGGCAGTGGAAATCTATGTGTAGTATGATAAAAGGATATTATTATGGGCTATACGTTTGTTTATCTCGTTGCTGTTGCTATGTTTTTGGGCGTGGATTTTGTCTGGCTGTCAACGATGAAAGGGCTGTTTTATGAGGAGCGTATCGGTCATCTTTTAGCGAATGAGCCGAATATGATGGCGGCGGCTGTGTTTTATATGTTCTATATCCTAGCTTTATGTATTATTGTTCTTTATCCGCAAATAAAAGCAGAGGCCTCTATCGGGCATATCTTCTTATTGGGCGGCTTACTTGGCTTAATGGCATACGGTACTTATGACTTTACCAGTTTGGCCTTATTTAAAGGCTATACGCTAGATACTGCCTTGGTAGACTTTACTTGGGGCGGTTTTTTAACGGGTTCAGTCAGTGCGGGCACAGCTTGGTTAGCATATCGTTTTCGCTGGCTAAATAAAGCGGCTACAGCTTAATTTCTTGAGCGATTAATAACGGCGGTTTAACTTAGGTTAAGCCGTTTTTTTGGTTTTATCGATTTGCACTAAATAATCGCCTACTGTATAAATGACAAATAAACTTTGCACAACAAACCACAATGACACTTTCACAATGACTTCCGTACAGTAACTAAGGATCACTATGGCTCAGTTCAACACCAGCTCCACCGCCAAAAAAGCCCCTTTAAACCACGAACTTTATATGTCGATACTGATGACTCCAGACATGGCCAACTTCATCGGTAATGTCCACGGTGGTGACTTGCTCAAAATGCTCGATCAAGTCGCTTATGCCTGTGCCAGTCGCTACAGTGGTAGCTACGTTGTCACGCTATCGGTCGATCAGGTGATGTTCCGTGAGCCTATCTATGTCGGCGAGCTCGTCACTTTTGCCGCTAGTGTTAATTACGTCGGTACCACCTCAATGGAGGTCGGTATCAGAGTCGAAGCTGAAGATGTACGCGCGCGGACGATCCGCCATACCAATAGCTGCTACTTTACTATGGTCGCGATCGACGATAACGGCAAGCCTACGCCTGTGCCGCCGCTAGAGATCAAAAACGAGAGCCAACAGTGCCGCGCTGATGCAGCATTAGAGCGAAAAGAGATGCGTATGCAAAGCGCACATCGTCCTAGTTGCGATATCAGTAAAGAAGTCGGAGAGTTGACCCGCACAGCTGAAAATACGCAGACCAACCCAGAATCTAAGTAACCCAGAATCTAAGTAACATCGTCAAAAGTTACCATCAGTTAACGGATGGGCTACTGTAAAACAATAACGGTTAATTTATTTTAGTCTAGATAATAATTATGTTTAGCCTTTAAACTTTTAACCCATGCTATAGAGTTTTTTATGAGTCTAAAACCCTCCGTCGCCAACCCGCAATTACACTTAGGTGGTCCAGAGCTGACGCGTCATAAACCAAACGCGCAAAAGCCTGAACCAGATCCTGATAATAAAGATAAAAAGTCCAGCTCGGTGATTACGGTTTTGATTGCTATTGGCGCTAACTTTTTGATCGCTATCGCTAAGTCCGTTGCCGCTTTTATCACCGGCTCGGCGTCTATGGTAGCGGAGGCGGCGCACTCATGGGCGGATACGGGCAATGGTGTTTTTTTATTAGTCGCTGAGAAAAAAGCCGTCAAACCTGCGGATGAAAGTCATCCGTTAGGCTATGGTAAAGAAGCTTATGTGTGGTCGATGATAGCGGCTTTTGGCGTGTTTATGGCAGGCTCCATTGTCTCTATTTATACAGGTATTACCGAATGGAATGCACCAGAAGCTGAGACCAATTATACGATCGCTTTTATTATTTTGGCAGTGGCTTTTGTACTTGAGGGCTTCTCGTTAGTGCAAGCTTATTTGCAAAGTAAAAAGCAAGGTCAGGCTATCGAGGTTAGCGCTATTGGTTATGTGGTTGAGACTTCTAACCCCACTTTGCGCGGGGTGTTTTTTGAGGACTTAGCGGCGGTTACTGGTCTAGTTATCGCGGCAGCGGCAATGGGCATGCACGTCTATACCGGGCAGGCTTTTTGGGATGCGTTAGGTTCCATTATTGTCGGTATATTATTAGGGGCAGTGGCGATATTTTTGATCAGTCGTAATCGCGACTTTTTGGTGGGGTATAAAGTTTCAGATAGTACGCATGATTATGTATTAAGCGAGCTTTTGAGACATGAAGGAGTCGATAGCGTCTCTTACTTACATTTAGAATGGGTGGGACCAAAAAAGATATTTATGGTAGCGGCTGTAGATGTCAGAGGTAATCAAAGAGAAGAGAGTATCGCGCAGATCTTTGAGAGCATCGAGAGCCAGTTTCGTGCCAATAAGATATTTCAAGAGGCCATCCTGACGCTATCTGCGCCTAATGCCAAAACCATCGCGCCGCCTAAAAGCTCTCCAAATCCAGTGCGAAGCTAAATAACCCTAGTATCAAATCAAAAAAAGTATCAAACCAAAAAAATCGCCATCTAGGCGATTTTTTTTTGTATTCTATAACTTAGCAAATAACAGTGATAGAAATATTATTTTTTAGGCGCATTAGCACCGATGAACCAAGCATCTTTATCGATAGTACGGCTAACTTCGGTTAATAAATCCGCAGTATCTTCGTCGCCTGCATCACCAGCTGTATCGATACCTTCACGTAGTGAAGCTGCAATAGTCTTATAACGGTTGGTCAGCTCACGAACATGCTGCTCAACCTCAGTAATATCAGTTGGGTAAGTTTCTAAAATAGAATCTTCAACGACACGCTTAGAGATGCCATTTGCTTTGCCGCCCAAGATGACAATACGTTCAGCGACAGTATCAAAAGCTTCTGTCAGACGTTCATAAGTTTCATCTAATAACTGATGCACGCCGATGAATCCAGTACCTTGTAAGTTCCAATGGCACTGCTTGCTATCCATACTCAAATCAATCAAGTTGGCTAGATTAGAGTTTAACAGCTCAACCATTTTTTTGGCAGTATCATCATTTATACCACTTGCATAACGTTCTCTCATAGATTACTCCATTTTTGATTATATTTAATTGTTATCTAATAACCGACTAAATTTTTAGACTCTTAGTTTAAAGCTCTTAGTCAGCGTTTTCTTATCAACTTTCGATACTAATAATAACAGCTTATTAAAGGTATGCAACCCATGAGCGTTAGGCTTTATTAGGTGGTCATGTAATGGCTTTGTTAAGCATGAAAATCTTTGTAAATATAATAGCTAAAACAAGCTTAATTATAATCTTTGATTACCTAAGCGGGGCAGCAGCCTTTGATTTAACAAAGTATCTTAATGAGCTTCTTATCAATACTCACTCATAACTGATAGCTGAATATCAGCTTTGATAGTCAGTGATTATGGTCTGTAATTAACACCAAATTACTAGCATCAAGGCCAGCAAATAACCTTTAAAAACAGGCGTAAAGCCCCCACATAATTGTAAACTTAAAAAAGAAGAAAGCTAATATGCGTATGCCCGAACCGCGCTCGTCGCGCCAGTTAAATCAATTAGCCACTCAGCTACAAGGCGAAGCTGAGATCAGTGGTGTCAATGCGTCAGGAACGCAAATATCGAGCCGCGCCTTTGAGATGGTCACCGACTTTGAGCCTGCAGGCGATCAACCGCAGGCGATTGAAAAGCTCGTTAAGGGTATCAATGCTGATATGGATGAGCAGCTGCTGCTTGGCGTGACGGGTTCGGGTAAGACTTATACGATGGCTAAGGTGATTAGCGAGTGCCAGCGCCCAACGATTATCATGGCGCATAACAAAACTTTGGCGGCGCAGTTATATGGCGAGTTTAAAGCCTTTTTTCCGAATAACGCTGTTGAGTATTTTGTCAGCTATTATGACTATTATCAGCCCGAAGCTTATGTGGCAGCTAGCGACACCTTTATCGAAAAAGACAGCGCTATTAATGATCATATTGATCAGATGCGTCTGTCGGCAACGCGGGCATTGCTTGAGCGCCGGGATGCTATTATCGTCGCATCCGTCTCTTGTATCTACGGTCTGGGTGATCCGGAGAGTTATCTTAAAATGCTCTTGCACGTCGTCGTCGGTGACAAGATCGATCGTACCGCGACCATCAAACGTCTGGTCGAGATGCAATATACCCGCAACGAGCTGGATTTTGGCCGTGGTACGTATCGCTTGCGCGGGGAGCTACTTGACATCTATCCTGCGGAGTCTGAGCAGTTGGCGATTCGTATTCACCTGTTTGATGACGAGGTCGAAAAAATCACTTGGTTCGATCCTTTGACAGGCAAAACCGTGCGCAGTGTGCCACGGATTACCATTTATCCCAAGTCGCATTATGTGACACCGCGTAATCGCCTTGAGGCCGCCAGCGAGACCATTCGTGCTGAGCTTGAGCCGCGTCTTGAGTACTTTCGTGATAATAATAAACTGATTGAAGCGCAGCGCCTCAAAGAGCGCACGCAGTATGATCTAGAGATGATTCAGCAGCTCGGCTACTGTAATGGTATCGAAAACTACTCGCAGCATCTCTCTGGTCGTCCTTGGGGTGAGGCGCCGCCAACGTTGTTTGATTATATTCCAGAAGATGCGCTGCTGTTTATCGACGAGTCGCATGTGACTGTCTCGCAGGTCGGCGCGATGTATAAAGGTGATAGGTCGCGTAAAGAGAACTTGGTGAATTACGGCTTTCGTCTGCCAAGCGCGATGAATAATCGGCCGATGAAGTTTGAAGAGTGGGAGCGCATCAAGCCCAAGACCATTTATGTTAGTGCGACCCCAGCGCAATACGAGCTTGAGCACAGCGAGCAAGTCGTCGAGCAAGTGGTGCGACCAACAGGCTTGATTGATCCTGAGATTGAGATACGCCCTGTATTGACCCAGGTCGATGATGTGCTCTCAGAGATTACCAAACGCCGCGAGCTGGATGAGCGCGTATTGATTACCACTTTGACCAAACGCATGGCGGAAGATCTCACCAGCTATCTCAAAGAATACGATATCAAGGTGGCCTATTTGCACTCCGACATCGATACCGTTGAGCGTATGCAAATCATTCATGAGCTGCGTACCGGTGTCCATGATGTACTCGTCGGCATTAACCTGCTGCGTGAAGGGCTCGATATGCCAGAAGTATCATTGGTGGCGATATTTGATGCTGATAAAGAAGGCTTTTTGCGCTCTGAGCGCTCCCTTATTCAGACCATTGGCCGCGCTGCTCGCCACCTAAACGGTAAAGCGATTCTTTACGCCGATCGTATTACGCCAAGTATGGAAAAGGCGATAGAGGAGACCGATCGTCGCCGCGAAAAGCAAATTGCCTTTAATGTGGAGCATAACATCACGCCAAAAGGCGCGCGCCGTAGTGTCACTGATAAAATTGATACCGGTGAAGAGCTTGATGCTAACGACAATCAAGCGATTCCAGTTAAGAGCAATCTGCCGGATGTCGATATCAGTATACTCAGAAGCCCTGATCTGCTGGCTAAAGAGATCAACCGTCTTGAGAAGCTAATGAAGCAGTTCTCGCGTGACCTCAAGTTTGAGGACGCTGCTAAGACACGCGATAAAGTGCTAGAGCTCAAGGCGCATTTGATTTAGAAGTATGCGAAGTTGAAAACCCGATATTTCGATATAACGAAGAGCGGCTATTCTTACTAACTATAAACGCAGTTTTACATTTTTTACCTTAAAAATAGCGAGTTCATTTTATAGAATAAATTGATAAAGTATCGTTTGATAAAGCTAGCTAAAGCTCCGGCTTATACAGACTTTAGCTAAAAAATAAGATTTTTAATAAATTATTCTAGGAGTATAACCATAATGGACGTCAAAGCGTTATTTAAAAAAGGAATCGAAAAAGAGTTACTCGACGTCGATGATTATATTTTTACGCCGCAGCGTTTCGATATGATGATTGATGAGGGAGAGCTGATTTGTGTGCTAAATAGTGACGGTAGTGTCAATGTGTTTTATAGCAAACAAGGCATTACTGATGTCAGAGCGGCGGCGCGTAAGCATCCCTTTACTGATTTTGAGACTGAGCTGCATCACGGTCTTTATGATGACGTGATTGAAGATCTCATCGATGGTGTTAATGAGATCATAAATACGCATTCTAAGTATTTCCGCCGTAGTAAAGTACTACCGATGGCGGCAGCTGTAGGTCCTGATACGGTTATTACTGATGCCGATAAGCTCTAAGCGCTTGAAGGTTTTAGAGTAGCGTTGTCTAGAGAGTTTCTATAGAGTCACAATAAAAGAGGTGCACTAATTGTTTAGTGCACCTCTTTTATTGTGACTTGATCGTCGCTTGGTGTTAATACACTCGAATCAAACCGTTTTTACTGCGACAGCTTTGTCTTTGGAGGCCAGAGCGGGTGAGTCCATAATAGATCGAGCTTGTGAGCTATCTACCAAATGATTCGTTGATGTTTGCGTGACTAAGCCTTTGGCAAAGCGAGTGCTATCGTTGCGCTCTTTTAAGGTATCGGTATAGTACCATTCACAGCCAAAGGCTTGCTCAGTGATATCAAGAAGCATATAGCCATGATCAACTTGATTATTAAATTTTTGGTGCGGATTGGCTTCTGGGCCGGAGTTATCCTCAGGTGAAGCTAATGACGTTAAAGCCGGACAGACGAACTCTACCGCCAGCGAGCCTTCTCCAGTGCCTGGATTATAGCTGCTAGTCTCAAAAGGGTTTTTGGCCACATCAAAGGCAAATGAGGCATGATAGTCGCCAGTGAGTACGACGGTATTGTCAATATTGTTATCTTCAATAAACTCTAACAAACGATTACGTGCACTAGCATAGCCGTTCCAAATATCACCAGAGTTGGTTGCAGACGCTCCCATAAAAGGCGCTAAAATTACTTGCTGACCTAGCACTTGCCAAGCTGCGCCGCGATTTTTACCATCCATTAGGTTTAGATAGAGCCAGTTTTCTTGCTCAAGTCCAAGTAGTTGACGCTCAGGCTCATTACTAGCAGAGGCGTCAAGCTTCTCACGGCCAAAGATACGCGTGTCTAACATATTTAAGTCAAACAGCTTACCAAACTCAAAACGTCTATAAATACGCAGTTGACTATCTAGCTCATTGCTATCATCACCGCGAATCGGCATCCACTCATGATACGCGCGCACCGCTGACATCTTGCGCTCTATATAGCTGCCTTTACTAGGAAAATGGAATCTGGCACCGCCTTTCCATGAGTTGTCGGCGATTTCGTGATCATCCCAAACTGCAATAAACGGATGCTGACGATGACACTCTTGTAGGTCTATGTCAGTACGATAACAAGCGTAACGCAGGCGATAATCTTCTAAGCTTATAATTTCATTCTCAGGGAAAATTGGTCGCTCGTCTTTCAAATCGTTGTCGCGATAAAAACCTTCTGGATACTCGTAAATGTAATCGCCCAAATGCAGGACTGCCGAGATATCCGCTTGCTTAGCGATATCGGCATAACCGTTAAAATAACCATAGCCATAATTAGAGCGAGATACTACTGCCAAACGTACGCGATCAACTTCGCTTGCTGGCAGATCAGCATTAGGGATAGTGCGGGTGCGGCCGACAGGAGAAGCGTAGCCTAAAGCCTCAAACTGATAGTAGTAAGTGGTATTAGGCTCAGGCAGTTTAGGATCCACTTTTACTGTAAAGTCAGTCTCAGCAGTGGCTCGGCTTTTGCCTCTAGCTACGACGTTTTGTAGCTCTGGATCAGTCGCAACGACATAACCAACAGGGATGCTAGCGGCGGTGATGCTACCGTCATTGGTGATGCGTGTCCATAGTATGACTTTATCATGTAGAGGGTCACCGCTGGCAATACCATGAACAAAAGGCGCAGCGCCTTGATACCCTAAGTCATCTAGTTTATTTGCACAATGACGCGGTTTGTAACCGCTTAGCCAACGATGCTGCCATAGCAGCTTTGTAGCGATTTTGCGACGACTCGAGTGACCAGTTGCGTACGGTAGCTTGGATCTATTGCCGCATTACCTAATTCAACGAGAGTCACTTGCTGCGGTGCTTGCTCACTGACGCAGCCGCATACCCGAGACTTGACCGCTTCTTCTTGCTCATCACTCATCGCCGCGCTAGCAATACGCCACGCATTTTGGTTTTCGATTTGGCTGCGGCATTGGTTATCAATAGCGGCTTTGAAGACATTCATACCAATCTCATTGGCCGTACCGATAGCATCGCCTGAATTGCTAGTAGCGCCAGTAGAAGCGCAGCCTGTTAGAGCAAGAGCCGCTAGCATAGTAGTGGAGAGTACAAGTTTTTTCATTATTTAGTCCTTTAAGCTGAATTTGTAATAGGCAAAATAGCACGACTGGTTTTTAATTAATAGTGGCAAGCTTTATACATGAGATATAAAAAACCAGCTAAGCGACGCTTAACTGGCGATATGGTTGCAAGTATCTAGTCATTAATGATTTAACTGATGGTTTAGACGTTTTTGCTGCTTTGTTTTTGCTGAATCTCTTTGGCAAGTTTGTAGCAATCCTCAACATGATCAGAGGCAATTTTTTTGAAGATAGTGTAGCCCATAGTCGCTGCAACGAGTTGCCCGCCTAATGGTACAAACTTCGTCACTTGTTTTGCTGCGATACGGCCGCCGAAGCCTTGAACGGTCTTTTTGACGATACCGCGAGTGGCCATTAAACCTGCGAAGTCAACGGTCCGATCTCTGATAGCGCTCCAGTGTACTTCGCGCGACTCTAGATCAATGGCTGATTTGCGGTCTTCGATGAGGCCAAAACGCTCACTAATCTCAGGGATGAGCTGAGTGAGCATACCTGCATCAACGGCAACATCAAAAAACGGTACAGGCACAACCGCTACACCGGCTGAAAACTTCGCGCGTTTTTTGACTAATTTTAAGCACTCTTTTCTGACTTGTTCGAGGTCTAAGTTGGGATCAATAGTGCTAGGAAGTTTTTCAGCTTTTGGCGTCGTTTTCATAAATTATCCTTATAATAGGGTGAATAGTTAAAAGTGGAAACAAAAAAGTTAATTTATAGTTTAAGGAAATATTTGCACTGTACAATCATAGCTTTGTAGCAAATTGCAGAAAAGTAGCGCAAAAATGCACGGTTTTTGTAACTGCTATCATAAGTTTTTCTCTAACAGCTATGCAGCAGACTATTCAAACGATAAGTGGTCGTAAGATAAAAATTAATATTGTGACCCTCTACTAAAGCCAGTAGAATACCGCTATGCTAAATTTAACTCCCCGCTTTACTGGTACTCGTATCGACGAGCTACCCATCGCGCTGCAAGCGCTCGCTGCTCAGTCTTTTACCCTGGCTCGGTTATATGCCGGCCGAGGTATCATGCAGCCTGAAGAGCTTGAGACTCAGCTTTCAGGTTTGCTGCCTGCTGAAGACTTGCATGGCGTCACACAAGCAGTGCGCTTATTAGATGCAGCTATCGATGAGGGCAAGCGCATTTTAATCGTCGGCGACTTTGACTGTGACGGTGCAACGAGTACGGCGCTGATGATGCGTGCGTTAAATCAGATGGGCGCGCAAGTCGATTTCTTAGTGCCCGATCGCTTTAAGTACGGCTATGGTCTAACGCCGGAAATTGTCGAATTAGGCATTGAGACTTATCAGCCTGATTTGATTGTTACCGTTGATAATGGTATCTCAAGTCATGAGGGTGTTGCCCGCGCGCAAGCGGACGGTATCACCGTTATCATTACCGATCATCATCTAACGACCAAAGCGACGCCGCCGGCTGAAGCAGTGGTTAACCCTAATCAGCTAGACTGCAGCTTTGATAGTAAGGCTTTGGTGGGAGTCGGCGTGGCTTTTTATGTCTTAGGCAGGCTTGCAAAGCTTAGACGTGAAGCGGGTAAACCGGCGGTGCAAGTCAGTCAATATCTAGACTTAGTAGCGCTCGGCACTATCGCTGATGTCGGCGTACTCGATAAAAATAACCGTATCCTTGTTCATCATGGGCTAAATGCCATTCGCCAAGGGCGCTGCTGCATCGGTATTTTAGCCTTGCTTGAGCAAGCAGGACGTGACCCTAAGCAGCTGCATGCGCAGGACTTTGGCTTTGTATTGGGGCCACGGATCAATGCAGCGGGACGTATGGACAATATGCGCATCGGTATTGAGTGCTTATTGACCGATGACTGGGGGACAGCCCAGCGCTTAGCACATGAGCTTGAGCGACTTAATCGCAGTCGCCGACAAGTCGAGGGCGAGATGCGGGCGCAGGCTGATCAAATTATTAAGGATTTAGAAAATGATAGCGCAGCTGACAATACTCTAGAGACTGATCTAGAAGGCAGCGATGATACTATCATCGCCTCTACAGTCAAAACAACGCTAACCGTAGATGCTGGGCCAGCCACTGCTACCAAACGCAGCTTAGTGCTCTATCAGGACGACTGGCATCAAGGCGTCATCGGTATCGTCGCAGGCCGCCTAAAAGAAAGCCACTATCGGCCCAGTATTGTCTTTGCTCCTGCAGATACCGAACGTACGGGAGACGACGACGCAATCAAAGGCTCGGCGCGCTCCATCGCTGGGGTGCATATTCGCGACGCTATTGAGCAAGTCGCTGAGCAAAACCCCGAGCTTATTACCCACTTTGGTGGTCATGCGATGGCCGCTGGCTTGACGATTAAACGTCGCAATTTTGATGAGTTTGTCGCCGCTTTTGATGAGGTATTGGCGGAGCTGGATCAAGAGGTTTTCGCTGAACAAAAATTCACCGATGGTGAGCTGCAAGCAAGCGACTTTAGCTTATGGTTCGCTGATGAGTTGGCCGATGCGAGTATCTGGGGACATGGCTTTGCCGCGCCAATATTCGATGGCATCTTTGAAGTCTTAAGCTTCAAGATACTCAAAGACAAGCATCTCAAACTCTCCTTACGCTATCCTGGTGTGCAGTATCCTATCGATGCTATTTATTTTAATTTTGATACCGATGTCTGGGATTACCGCGCCGAAAAGGTACATATCCTCTTTGAGCTCGATGTCAATGAATGGAATGGTAAACGCAGCTTACAGCTGATGGTCAAAGATTTGGCTTTAGTAAACTAAGAGTCTAACGCCGCCATTCTAAGGATGGGAACTGCCAATCGTAGCGAATAGCCAACATACGAATGCTAAAGATAGCACTCATAGTACAGATATCTGCAACCCAAACTGCTACCCCCAAATTGTACAAAGCGAAGTACAAAATACCGCCAGCTAAAGCGGCACTGATATAGATCTCTTGTTGTAGTACCAGCGGAATCTCATTACAGATCATATCGCGAATGATGCCACCGACAATGATCGTAATAACACCTAATAGCAAGGCTACGGGCACATTAGCGCCCATGCTATCGGCAACTTTGATACCGATTAGCGTAAAAGCTGATAGCCCAATGGTATCAGTGAGTTTTAAAAACTTATCAACCCGCCTTGAGTTGGGATGAAAAAATATCTGCGTCGTTATAGAAGCTATGGTAATGACTGTCAGATAGCTCATATCAATCATCCAAAATAGTGGATGTCTATCTAAGATCACATCTCGCACGGTACCACCGCCAATCGCTGTGACAATTGAGACCAATAAACAGCCAAATACATCGAAGTTTTTGTGCTTGGCCAAAATCGTTCCAGAAACACTGCACGCAACGATACCTATCATATCGAATAAATATAATAACGAACGCGGGTTAAAAGTAGTGATTAAGGTTGTATCTAAAGCAATGTTTAACATAAGCGCGGCTAAGTGGTTATTAGTATCAATCAACGAGACGAATGGAAGGCAGATGCCAGTCAAACTTTACTGCTAACATACGTACGGCAAAGATAACACCGAGCATAATAAACTCGTTAAGCCCAGGGTTTAGGCCTAAATAGTCGAGCAATAGATAAGTCACGGAACCTGCGATACTCGCGGTGATATAGATCTCTCTTTGCAGCACAAGCGGTATCTCATTGCAGATAATATCGCGTAGTAAGCCACCAATAATAGCCGTCCAAACGCCCATCATAATGGCAATCAGAGGCGACATATCTTGATGAAGAGCGACCTTAAAGCCAATGACGCTAAAGGCGGCAAGCCCTATTGCATCAAAGAACCTCAGCGCATTGTCGATTTTATGATACAGATGAAAAAACACTTGTAGGGTAAGGGAGGTTGCGGTGATGACGATGACATAATTGAGATCGGTCATCCAAAATAGCGGGTGGCGATCCAAAGCCATATCGCGCAAAGTTCCGCCGCCAATCGCATTCACCATAGAGACTAAGATACAACCGGCGATATCAAAGCCTTTATGCTGAGCCAGCAAGGTGCCGGCGATAGCGCAAGCAATCACCCCAACCATATCTAGCAGATATAATAAAATATCAGGAAAAATCAAGTCATTAACCATTGTTATGTTTTTCCATGCTGACGGCTCTTTATGGTAGATAGTTAATTATATTCAATAATAAATAAAAGCTTGCTTTGTGTTTAACCGTCTTTAGCAAAAAATATCAGCCCGATAATGATCAAACCAATACCGAGCAAACCCATCGCTGAAGGTACCGAGTTACCCAGTAATAATATCCCACCGATAAGGGCAAAAATCACCTCACTGGCTTGGGTGGCATCGACGCCAGCCACTTCGCTTGAGGTCACCGCCTGACCGCGCGCGTACAAAAATATAGTAGTAGCCGCCACCCCGGCCAACAAAGCCACCAGCAATGTATTGAACACTTGTGTGCTATCGGGCAGCTCGGGTCGCACTATCATGCCCAAAAGCAGCCAAAATGGCAAACTCCCTACAGTCATTAGCCAAACTTTGTTAAAGGCATTGTGTAGTAAGGTAGTCTCAATCGAGGGAATACGATGGATCAGAGTTTGCAGTAGTGACGGCGCAGGTGCGGCGGCAGGCAGAGCATTTAGAGCGGTGCTGGTGGTATTAGTGTCATATAAAGTAGGCGGCAGATCATAAGCTTCAGAGATGAGTGGCTCGTCATGGGGGTCGGCAGTGCCAGATACGGCGTGCGACTGATCTGCCAAGTCAGCGGGTAACGCTGGCGTGCGGGAGTTATGAGTGACTTGCCAGACCAACTGATTGCCAATCGGATAGCTAAAGGCGGCAATAAGGGCGGGCAGTGCGCCATAGAGCAGCATCTGTGCTATAGGGACGGCATGGGCAATATCAGTGTCGGCAAGTGCAGCGGCGTGCAAGCCCTCACTGACATTGACCATCACCACGCCAACAAACACCAAAAGGGCATAAAGGATGAGTTTTTTATCAAAACGCTGGCCAAAGACCATCAGCACCAATAAGCTGGTAACGACGGTAAACATAAAGGTCGCCGCGACCACCCAACCTGCCACATGATCGGCGGCATAGCAGATACCTGCATAAAACAGCCCAAAGCCAATACTGCCTGTGAGGCACCAAAAAACCCAGTGCTGACAAAAGACCGCTGTCAAAGCTTTGAGGTGCCCCATCCCTTGCTGAAACAAGATGATGCCGGTGATTATCAGCCACATAAAGACATAGCGCAGACTCGCCGACCAAAACCAGTGGCCGCCTGCCGCGCTCATCATCTCATTTAAAATAAATGTCGAGCTAAAAAACGCCCCTGCCAATAAGCCCAGTAGTATTAGCTTGATCATCTTTGTGCCCTTATCCTTATTTCCGTGTCGTGTGAGCGATTTATACCGTTTTTCTTGTGCCCTTGATACAGCTATTTAGCTGTTTATGATAACGCCGAGGCAATAAGCTTGTGCAAAAAGTCAGGTCGTAGGTGCGGCCGCTTTATACGAGGATAGCGCAAAAAATCACGGTGAATTATAACGTAACCAATGATATTACGCTGCGGCTAATACATAAAAAATTAAAATATAAAAAAAGATGCTGAAGCCATGCTCCAGCATCTGTATATAAAGTTATTTTACTAGGGCGTGTCCTCATTTTAAAAATGGTGATAAAAATGAGATAAATCGCAGTCAAACAAGGAAGATATCGCAAGTAATATCGAGATATTAGTCAGCTATTTGACACCGTTTGGCCAGATTTAGCCATTTTTAGCCCATTTAGATGGCTATCGATTGAATTGAGGACACGCCCTAAAAACGGTTTGGTACAAAAATCAACGTATACGCGAGCAGATTAGTCTAAGCGTAGCAGCTCATTAACCGCTGTTTTTGCACGCGTTTGCGCATCAACTTTTTTTACGATGATGGCGGCATATAGGCTATGGCTACCGTCTTTTGATGGCAAGCTGCCTGGAACGACGACCGAACCTGCAGGGACACGGCCGCGATGAATCTCGCCCGTTTCGCGGTCATAAATGCGTGTAGATTGACCGATATAGACGCCCATAGAGATGACTGCGCCTTCCTCAACGATAACGCCTTCGACGATCTCAGAGCGCGCACCAATGAAGCAGTTGTCTTCGATAATAGTCGGGTTGGCTTGTAGCGGCTCAAGCACACCGCCGATACCGACGCCGCCTGAGAGATGCACGTTTTTGCCGATTTGCGCGCAAGAGCCAACGGTCGCCCACGTATCGACCATCGCGCCTTGATCAACATAAGCGCCAATGTTGACGTATGATGGCATCAGTACCGCGCCTGCTGCGATATAAGAGCCTTTACGAGCGACTGCTGGTGGCACGACGCGTACGCCTGCTTCTTTAAACTGCGCCTCACTCCAATCAGCAAATTTGGTCGGTACTTTGTCATAGAACTGCACATGCTCGCCGGCAGCTTGCACATAATTGTCATTGAGACGGAACGAGAGTAGCACTGCTTTTTTGGCCCACTGATTAACGACCCATTCGCCGTCCTTTTTTTCCGCAACGCGCAAGCTGCCATTGTCTAATTGCTCAAGCACTTGCTCGATAGCATCACGGACATCTTGTGGCATATTGGCTGGGCTGTACTCGTTACGATTTTCAAAAGCTTGTTCGATGGTTTGTTGTAATGACATAAAAATTCCTAAAAGTTAATATTCAAAGTACGATAAAGACAGAGCTATCACTTGCTGCTGGTATTGTCGCCAATTTTATAGGTTTTAGCAAATCACAGGCTTTTAGGCAGCTCAATTTGGCAATGACACTTCAGACAGATTCGCTCGATTGCATAGTGACTCTATAGCTTGAGAGTAGTTGCTGCTATACAGTGTTGATATGACTATTTATCCAGTCCAAGATGTCTTGATAAACCCTCTGTTTTTCAAGTTCGTGTAGTGGCTCGTGACGCATATGCGGATATAGCTTGACGTCCACCTCACTAAAGCTTTGCTCATTTAAGCGGTTGACCACTTTGCGTACGCCTTTGCTCATATTACCCACAGGGTCATTTTGTCCGCTGATAAACAGCATCGGAAAGTCTTTATTAATAGTCGCGGCCCAGTTTTTGTTTAGACCAGATTCCATTAAGTTAAATAGTGTTAAATAACCATTATTAGTAAAGTCAAAACCGGTTAGAGGATCGGCTTCATACGCTTCGATACTGGCTTGGTTTTCGGTGAGCCAAGCAAACTGTGAAGAAGAAATACGATTATTCAGCTTACTATTAAAGATTTTATTCATAATATTAGCAAACACGGCATTTGGCTTTTTGGGAGCGATTTTGGCGAGCGCTTTATTGATAGGTAAAATAACCTTGGCTAAAGGATCAGCATCAGCGCTACCCATCAAGATCGCACCAGCAAAACTGTGTGCATGATGCTTCATCACCGTACGAACAATAAACGAGCCCATCGAATGCCCCATAATAAAGTGCGGCACGTCCGGATGCTTCGCTTTTAGGCTATCGGCCATGATAATCACATCTTTTAGCAACGACTGCACTGGGTGCTCTTCACCGAAGAAGCCAAACTCACTCTCTGACTTGACCGTTTTACCATGACCGAGCTGATCATAAGTGGCAACAGCGATACCGTGATCTGCTAAGAACTGCGCAAAATCGCTATAACGACCACTGTGCTCCGCCATGCCATGAACGATTAGTAGGGTGGCGGTTATATCTACCGAGCTGTCTTTTGGCGTAAAGAAAGTATGATGCAAATAATGGCTGGTATTCGATGAAGTAATTTGCTCAGTATTGCTCATAGCAGTATTCATATAAGGGTCCTTGATAAGTTGAATAGTTAATATACAGCCTGTTTATAATATTACGGCCTATTGCGCGCTTGCATTGGCCTTAGCGCGATCATATATCGTTTGGCCTTATTAATGGTCAAACATTTTATCCATCCTACAATAGACTGACTTAAAATTATATTAACTTATGTTTTAATCTTAGCGATATTTTCTAATCATCCATAAAAGCCTAAGTTATGAAAAAGCTATTCCCTAAAAAACAGCGCCCGAACAAAAAACTACTGCTCGCTGGAGCAGGGCACGCCCATATAGGTTGGCTACGTAGGCTTGCCCGTAAGCGTTTAGATAATCTTCAGGAGGTAGAAGTAAGCGTGATTACTGAGCATCCGCAGACGATTTATTCTGGTATGTTACCGGGCTGGATGGCTTCTCATTATAAGCGTAGTGAGATCAGTATCGATATCGCTGCGCTGTGCAGACGTGCTGGCGTGACGCTAATACAGCGACCTATCATCGCGGTCGATGCGGATACTCAAACGGTTATTACTTTTAAAGACGCTAAAAACGCTAAAGACGAACGTTTTGATTACGAGCTGCTGTCGCTCAATACAGGCGCAGATACTGATATGACTTGGCTTAATACAGACGGCCTAGTTAATGAAGACTTAATAGATAAAGATTTGGCAGATAAAAATCTAAAGAATACCGTAATTCCCGTAAGGCCTATATTCAATTTCGTCGAGCAGTGGCAGCAGATCCTTAAGCAAGCTGAGCAAGTGAGTGATTATAAAGTTGCAGTAGTCGGAGCAGGCGCTGCAGCAACGGAGCTGGTGATGGCCGCGCAGTTTGCTTTGCAGCAAATTAATCCTAGTCATCAAGCTTATTTGGTTTGCGGTGAGCAGCTGCTATCAGGCTTTGATGCAGGCTTTCGCTCTCGCGTCATCAAGCAATTACAGCGCCGTAATATTGAGATTATCTACGAGCGCACCAAAGGTTTAGCTGGTGGTAAATTAGCGACCTTTAAGCAAACGCTAGCGGCCGATGCGACTATTGCGGCTACTGGGGTGATGGGTTCGGCGTGGGCCGCGCAGACTAACCTTGAGACGGTAGATAAGGGCTTTATTGCGGTCAATGATAAGCAGCAAAGCATTTCGCATGATAATGTCTTTGCCGTAGGCGATGTGGCGTCACGCGTGGATCGAGAGATGGCACATTCTGGGGTGCATGCAGTATTTGGCGGCAAAGTGGAAGCGGATAACTTACTGGCTTATTTAGTAGGAGATAAGTTAAAAAGCTATCGACCCAAAAACCGCACTTTGTATTTGCTCGCTTGCGGTGACAAGTACGCAATCGGCAGTTGGGGCAATTTCAGCGCGCAGGGATGCTGGATTTGGTATCTTAAGCGCTATATCGACAAGCGTTTTGTCAACGCAAAATAAGTAGAGGCTGCACGAACCGCATTAAAGATATTAATTTATAAAACAATAGCTTAGTACTATTGATTATTTAGTTACACTGACTACCACTGCGCGTCACAATAGAATAATTAAACAGTGTAATAATAAATGAGTTAACACTCAAAAAAGCTATTCATCTTTAAGGTTTTCCTATATTCTGCTTGTATACGCAGTAAATACCAAAGATTAAAACCATTATCATCCAAAGGTCATACGCTATGAAATCCACTATTGAATTGCTTGAACATACGGATTTTCCTACTATTAAACGCCGTAAATTAACCACGCTGCAAGTCAATCTAGGGTACCTGTGCAATATGTCCTGCGTGCATTGTCATGTGGCAGCAAGCCCTTATCGTACTGAGATGATGTCGCGCGAGTTGGTTGAGCTGATTTTAAAAGTACTGCAAGCGCAAAATATCGATACACTTGATTTGACCGGCGGCGCACCCGAGATGCATGACGATTTTAAATACTTAGTCGTCGAGGCTCGCAAACTTGGCGTTAAAGTCATTGATCGCTGTAATTTGACGATCTTGATGGAAGAAGGTTTTGAGGATACGGCGCAGTTCTTAGCGGATAATGGCGTCGAAGTGGTCGCCTCACTGCCGTGTTATTCACTTGAGAACGTCGATAAACAGCGCGGCAAAGGCGCGTTTGACGACAGTATTTTAGGGCTACATAAGCTTAATGCTTTGGGTTATGGACGTGCAGATACAGGTCTGACTTTAAATCTAGTATATAACCCACAAGGCGCGACCTTACCACCCAATCAGCAGATGCTAGAGGCGGACTATAAACGTGAATTAAAAGAGCACTTTAATATAGAGTTTAATCAGCTCTTTGCGTTGACCAATATGCCGATTCAACGTTTTGGCGCCGTCCTTCTTGCCAAAAACGAGTTCCATCCTTATATGGATCTGCTCAAAGATAACTATGATGCGGGGAATCTTAAAGAGGTGATGTGCCGCTCGACTATTAGTGTTAATTGGCTCGGCGAGCTGTTCGATTGTGATTTTAATCAACAGCTTGAGATGCCTGTACACAATAAATCGCGCCAGCATTTGCGCGATCTGCTCACCCAAAATCCTACTGGTGACGATATCGCTATCGGTGACCATTGTTACGGCTGCACAGCAGGGCAAGGTAGTAGCTGCGGCGGCGCTTTAGAAGACGAAAAAGTAAGTGCGACTTAGAGCTAGTTCTAAGCATTTTGATTTAAAAAACTTATCAGCATTAACGGAGCTCATCTCATGCTTATAACTAAAACTCCATTTTCTAAAGCTTTAACGACAAAAGCCCTTATTGCCGCAAGCCTTATGCTATCAAGCGCTGCCTATGCTGATTTTAACCACAGCACTTGGGACAGTTTACTAAACAAAAACGTCAACATGACCAACGGGGGCAAAGCATCTGTCGTTAATTACAACGGCATGAAAGCGGACCAAAGCAAGCTTGATGGCTATTTGGCAGCGACGGCTAAGGTCAGTCGGTCTGAGTTTAACCGCTGGAGCAAAGATGAGCAATTGGCGTTTTTAATCAACGTCTATAATGCGGGTACTGTGGATTTAGTGCTGACTAAGTACCCTAATATAAAGTCGATTAAGGATATCGGCGGTATATTTAGCTCGCCTTGGAAACAAGACTTTGTCAACGTACTGGGTAAAAAGCGCTCGCTTGATGATATCGAACACAACCTGATTCGCGGCTCTGGGCGCTATAATGAGCCGCGTATTCACTTTGCGGTGAACTGTGCCAGCATTGGTTGTCCTGCATTGTTGGATGATGCTTACACAGGCAGTAAACTCGATAAACAATTAGAGCAAGTCACCCGCAATTTCCTCGCCGATAGTAGTCGTAACCGTCTCAAGGGCAGCACGCTTGAGATCTCGCCAATATTTAAGTGGTATAAAGAGGACTTTGAGAGTAATTGGCGCGGCACCAGAGATTTAGAAGGGTTTTTGGCGCGTTATAGCTCACCGCTCGGTCTTAATAAATCACAAACTGCGGATTTAAAAAGCGGCAAGACTAAGATCAGTTATACCAATTATAATTGGAATTTGAACAAGAAGTAGTGAGATAGCATGTCCACGGTTTCTATTATAGTTCCTATACTCAATGAGGCAAATAATCTGCCTCATTTGTTTACTCATATCGCTGGGCTAAACCCATCACCGCAGCAAATTATCTTAGTTGATGGCGGTTCAAACGATGATTCCTTCGAATGGGCACAAAAGTTTATTGTAGATTTAAATAACAGTAATCAGTCAGCTATTAATTGGCAAGTGGTTAAGTCACAAGCAGGTCGTGCGCGGCAGATGAACAAAGGCGCGTCCTTAGCAACAAGCGACATACTACTATTTTTACACGCTGATACTGAGCTGCCCACTCACGCTGTTGCAGATATCCAAACCGCTATGCAAAAATCAGAGTGGGGGCGTTTTAACGTTAAGTTAAACAGTCGTCAGCCGATGCTTTGGGTGGTCAGCCATATGATAAACTTACGCTCACGACTCACAAGTATCGCTACTGGCGATCAAGCGATTTTTATTACCCGTAAGCTTTTTGAGCAAGTTGGCGGCTATCCTCAGCAAGCGCTGATGGAAGATGTTGAACTATGCAAATGCTTAAAAGGAATCTCTCAGCCTGCTTGTCTGAAAAGCAAAGTTATTACTTCGGCGAGGCGCTGGGAGCAGCATGGCACTTGCCGCACGATACTGCTGATGTGGCAGCTGCGTTTTGATTATTGGCGCGGCGTCTCGGCGGACAACATTAAAGCGCGTTATTATAAGTAATATAGATAAGCCTAAATCAGAATAATACAGCTATGCTAGCACTAGGTTTGTTGTATAGTGGATCAAATATAGAAAGTTTTTAATATGACTCAAGAACAAAATACCTGCATTATCCTATTCGCTAAATTCCCTGCTAAAGGCATGGCAAAAACCCGCTTGCAACCTGCGCTTGGCATTGATGGTGCAGCAAAAATGGCAAAGCAGCTATTACTACATAGCGTAGAGCAAGCGTTAGCAACGGGCTTTAGCGTTGAATTATGTGTCAGTCCCCCTCCTAATACTCCTTGCTGGCAAACGCTGAATCTACCAGAGTCATTGACATGGTCAGCACAAGCCGATGGTGATTTAGGAGAGCGTATGTACACGGCTAGTACGCAAGCTTTGGCAAAGTTTAAAAAGGTGTTGTTAATAGGAAGCGATTGTCCCAGTTTGACGGCGGCAGTGATTCAAGATGCCGCGCAGCAGTTAGACAACTTAAATAGCGTCATGATTCCTGCTTTTGATGGCGGTTACGTACTGCTTGGCTTTAGGCAAATAAACGCGCACCTATTTACCAATATGACGTGGAGCGTCAGTGATGTGGCAGCAGTGACTAAGCAGCGTATTAAAGATCTAAATTGGTCATTAGCTTCGCTACAACCTCTACCTGATATCGATGAGCCAGAGGATTTACAATATCTGCCTGCAGGTTGGCTTGATGGTTATGAGCTTAAGGATTATTAATTTATAATTATCACAAAAAAAAGCCATCAACTATTTGATGGCTTTTTTTTGTGATAGAGGTCGATATTACTTGGGCAATAACGCATTAAGCTTGGTCTTCGTTTCTTCACTCATCGCCTCAATAGGGGTGACTAACGCTTGCGCTAGCGCGGTATGAGCAATAGAGTCAGGCTGCTCGCTGGCAAGTAAAGCCACGGCTTGTTTGACCACTTGCTGCGCGTTATCGGCGTTTTTCATAAGGTTTTGAATCGCATAATCAGCGCTGACATCTTCCTCACTTGGATGCCATGAATCAAAATCTGTCACTAGCGCAAGCGTAGCATACGCCATGCTCGCTTCACGTGCAAGCTTAGCCTCTGGCATATTGGTCATGCCAATGATGTCAGCATTCATCTGTCGATACCAATTGGACTCAGCGCGAGTAGAAAATTGCGGCCCTTCGATACAGAGGTAAGTCGCGGTACTATGACATTGGCCTTCGCTAATATTTGCCTGACTATAAGCGCGCTTTAACACCCCACCAAGCGCCACACATAAAGGATCGGCCATTGCTACATGCGCCACCGCTCCCTCACTAAAAAAGGTACTGGCTCGCTGTTTGGTCATATCGATCATCTGATCTGGAATGACCATATCTAAAGGTTTGAGATGCTCTCGTAGTGAGCCTACCGCTGAGACTGAAATGACATAGCGTACGCCCAAAGTTTTTAGCGCATAGATATTAGCGCGGTAGGGAACTTCTGACGGGCTAAATCTGTGCCCTTGACCGTGGCGGGTCAAAAAAGCGACAGTTACGCCATTTAGCTCACCCATGACAATGTCATCAGATGGCTTACCATAAGGCGTTGAGATTGTTACCTGACGCTTATTGCTTAGCGCTTGCATCTGATATAAGCCGCTACCGCCGATAATGGCAATGTCGGCGGATAAATGAGCGGTGTCTTCTACTAAGGTTGAAATCATATCAGTCCCAGATGGAGGAGTTAAAAACGAGTCATTGTAATTATCAGTAACGCTTGTCTTTTAAGATAAAATAGCGCTTAAAATACTAAACCGAGCGGTTGACGATAACCATTAGCGTTTGGTAACTCTTTTATACAGCCCTTGAGCCAACTCCTTAACCACCATGCTTTGACTTTGTACAAAGCCTTCGTATTTAGGCAAGTTATCATCCACGTCTCTGATACGGCGATTATAAAATAGGTGCATAGCAGGCTCTGGCAAGGCCACTTTATCAGGATAATTATCAGTAGGGATTAATACCAGATTGCCGCCTACCGCCGTCTCTATACTAGGCTTATGACAACGCTTACACAGTCCGCGGCTGATATTAGGCGGCATTTTCCAACTACGAAAGCGGGTTTTATCAATCTCTAATTCGCTAAGGTCTGACTTTAGTAAAACCGTCACATCATTATAAGCTTTACCGGTATAGTCCTGACAAATCGTACAGTGACAAATAAAGCGAGCCATAGGAGTATGGTTGATGGTATAAGTATTGCTATAGCAGGAGCAAGAGCCTTCTTGCGGGGTGAAGTCGTCACTCATAAGGTAGTCCTTTTTTATAAAATTAGCGGTATGTATCTATGAAATTCATTAAGACAAAATATAGCATTTTCTGTATCCGGCAGTGTAGTGGCTTTAAGTAGAGTTGCTAAGGACTTATGCTAATCATTAGCATAAAAAAAGAGACCCAAGCAGGGTCTCCATTTTTTGTTATCAATCCATTCTTAACAGCCAAGCTTACCTTCCGCCTCAAGCGCCTTTTTACTACGGATGGGCGCCGGGCAATCTTCACCATAATACTGACGATCGGCAAAGTAGCTTGAGCGTACCATGGGACCGGCCCAAATACTAAAGAAGCCAATCTTTTTACCGTAATCCATATAGCGCTGAAACTCGTCCGGATGCACATAGCGATCGACAGGGGCATGATTTTTACTCGGCTGTAGATACTGACCGATGGTAATCATATCGACATCATGGGCTTTTAGGTCATCAAGTAGCGCATATACCTCTTCTTCGGTCTCGCCAAGACCAACCATAAAGCCGCATTTGGTCGCGATATCAGGACGGCGCTCTTTATAAATCTTGAGCAAGTCGAGCGAGTGCTGATAATCAGAACCTGGACGGAAGGCTTTATACAGGCGCGGAACCGTCTCGATATTATGGTTAAAGACATCAGGAGCTGTTTCGGTGAGTAAGTCTAAGGCAATATCCATACGGCCACGGAAATCAGGCACTAAGATTTCGATCAAACAGTTTGGGCTTAGCGCCCGTGATTCGTTGAGTACTTCGACAAAATGCTGCGCGCCGCCATCTTTTAAATCGTCGCGATCGACTGAGGTGATCACTGCATATTTGAGCTCAAGACCTTGAATAGTCTCGGCGGTATGACGCGGCTCATCTTTATCAAGCTCGTTCGGGCGACCATGACCGACATCACAAAACGGGCAACGACGCGTACAGATATCGCCCATAATCATAAAGGTGGCGGTGCCGTCACCAAAGCACTGCGCAAGATTCGGGCAAGCGGCTTCTTCACAAACAGTATAGAGCTTTTGTTCGCGTAGTTTGGCTTTGATACGCGCTACCTCAGCAGGTGAGGACATTTTTACTCGAATCCAATCCGGCTTTTGCTTAGTTTCAACCGTCGGGATTACTTTAATCGGGATGCGCGCGACTTTATCGTAGCCACGCAGCTTTTCACCTTGAATGGCTTTTTTGGGTTTTACTCTTGGCGCAGGAATATGGGTTTGTACGGCAGTAGTCATAATCAATGATCTCTTAACCCTTTATAGTATAAGGGTTTATGGAATTATCAGTATGCTTTATAGGTGTCTTTATTATAGCAGATATTGCGCTCAGGGTTTATTATTCAACCCTTTGTGCTATGGCTTTTTGTTTAAGTTATCAATATCTATACCCATCTCATTAAATACTTCGATAGCCGCGCGAAAAGCCTCTTGGGTAGCAGGCGCACCGCAGTAAGGCAGGCTGTGCATGAGTACCTCGCGAATCTCGGCGACAGTTGCGCCATTGTTAATCGCGCCTCTGATATGACCTTTTAGCTCATTTGGGCTCTTTTGCGCAATCAAAAATCCTAAGGTAACCAAGGAGCGATACTTACGCGGTAAGACGCTATCGTCTTGCCAAGTGGTGCCCCAAGCGTGCTCAATGATCCAATCTTGCAAGGGCTGAGTAAAGGCTGTAGCGGCATCGAATGAGCGCTTAACGTGAGCCTCGCCCATGACCTCAGTGCGCACTTTTAACCCTTTTTTATAGTTTGAGTGCTCATTGTTATTGCTCATTTTATTATCCTTAACTTTTAAAATTGAATCGGAACCGTTCGCCGAGTCGGTCTTGATATTATTTAATGTCATGATGCTATTTAATATAGAATCATGAGTTTAATATCGAACCATGAGTTAATATTGAATTGTTAGTTTTCGAGTGCATTGAACTTATATGTCTAATATTTACTCTAGTAGCTACTACTATTTTTATAATAAATATTGAATATGGCTTGATTCTACGCCTTTTGCAGCCTAAGCCATTAACTTTTTGAGCGTTTTAAGCTATCATTGCAGCACAAATATTTCAATGACCACATTCCCTTAATTATTTCCTATAGTGCATCGACGCAGGCAGTCATTCTGACTACTCACGCAATGTACTAGCCCAACTACGAGGACAATTATTGTGTTAGAAGCTTATCGTAAACATGTCGAAGAACGTGCTGAGCTAGGAACTGTACCGCTTCCACTAAATGAAAAACAGGTAGCCCAGTTGGTTGAGCTACTAAAAAACCCACCAGCGGGCGAAGAAGCGTTCTTAATGAACCTGCTAGAAAACCGTATTCCAGCTGGCGTTGACCAAGCCGCTTATGTAAAAGCTGCATTTTTGGCCGCTATCGTTAAAGGCGAGGCGAGCTCACCACTTATTGATAAGAAAAAAGCGGTTGAAATTCTAGGCACCATGCAAGGCGGCTACAACGTACAGCCATTAGTGGCAGCATTGGATGATGAAGAAGTTGCTCAAGATGCAGCTGAAGCACTTAAGAAAACTTTGCTCGTATTTGACGCGTTCAATGACGTGACTGAAAAAGCCGAAGCCGGTAACGACATCGCAAAAGAAGTGATTCAGTCTTGGGCTGACGCTGAGTGGTTTTTGAACCGTGACGAGGTACCAAAGAAATCGACTTATACAACCTTTAAAGTCACAGGCGAAACCAACACTGATGACTTATCTCCTGCGCAAGACGCGTGGAGCCGTCCTGATATTCCACTGCACTCGCTTGCCATGCACAAAAACTCTCGTGACGGCATTACTGCTGACGAAGAGGGCGTGCGCGGTCCAATGAACCTTATTGATGAGCTAAAAGAAAAAGGCCATCCGCTAGCGTACGTTGGTGACGTCGTCGGTACTGGCTCTAGCCGTAAGTCTGCGACCAACTCAGTGCTATGGCTGATGGGCGAAGATATTCCAAACGTACCAAACAAACGCGGCGGCGGTCTGGTACTGGGTAACAATATCGCTCCTATCTTCTTTAATACGATGGAAGATTCTGGCGCCTTGCCAATCGAAAAAGTAGCTGTCGATAAGCTAAACATGGGCGATGTGTTTGACATCTACCCACATGACGGCAAAATCACTAAGCATGACTCAGACGAGATCATCTCAGAGTTCAAACTAAACTCACCAACGCTACTTGACGAAGTGCGTGCTGGTGGCCGTATTCCATTGATCGTTGGTCGTGGTCTGACTAACCGTGCGCGTGAGTACATGGGTCTGGGTCATTCAGACGTATTCGCCAAGCCAGAAGAGCCAGCCGACACGGGTAAAGGCTTTACACTCGCGCAAAAAATGGTCGGTAAAGCTTGTGGTCTAGAAGGCGTACGTCCGGGCATGTACTGTGAGCCGAAGATGACGACTGTCGGCTCTCAAGATACCACAGGTCCGATGACTCGTGATGAGCTAAAAGACTTGGCATGTTTGGGCTTCCAAGCAGACCTCGTGATGCAGTCATTCTGTCACACTGCTGCTTATCCAAAGCCAGTCGACGTTGAGACTCAGCACACCCTACCTGACTTCATCATGAACCGCGGCGGCGTGAGCTTACGTCCAGGTGATGGTATCATTCACAGCTGGTTGAACCGTATGCTCCTTCCAGATACTGTGGGTACTGGTGGTGACTCGCACACGCGCTTCCCAATGGGTATCTCATTCCCAGCGGGTTCTGGTCTGGTAGCCTTTGCCGCCGCAACTGGTGTGATGCCACTGGATATGCCGGAATCTGTCCGTGTCCGCTTCGTCGGTGAGCGTCAGCCTGGTATCACCTTGCGTGATCTCGTGCACGCGATTCCTTATCAAGCGATCAAAGAAGGTTACTTGACGGTCGATAAAAAAGGCAAAATCAACGAGTTCAACGGTCGTATTCTTGAGATCGAAGGTCTAGAAGACCTAACTGCTGAGCAAGCGTTTGAGCTATCTGATGCCTCTGCTGAGCGTAGTGCTGCTGGTTGTACTATCACCTTATCTGAAGAGTCGGTAACTGAGTACCTAAACTCAAACATCACATTGCTTAAGTGGATGATCTCTGAAGGTTATGGCGACGCGCGTACCATCAGCCGCCGTATCGAGCAAATGCAAGACTGGCTGGCAAACCCAAGCCTGATGCGTGCTGATGCAGACGCTGAATATGCCATCGATATGACTATCGATATGAACGAGATCAAAGAGCCAATCCTTTGCTGCCCGAACGATCCAGACGATGCCAAGACTCTAGCAGATGTGGCTGGCGACACTATTGATGAAGTATTCATCGGTTCGTGCATGACCAACATCGGTCACTTCCGCGCGGCAGGTAAACTGCTACAAGACGTCCCAGCGGGTAGCCTGAAGACGCGTCTATGGATCGCACCACCAACTAAGATGGATGCCCGTCAGTTGATGGAAGAAGGTTATTACAACGTCTACGCACAAGCCGGCGCTCGTACTGAGATGCCAGGCTGCTCACTATGTATGGGTAACCAAGCACGTATCGCACCGAAGTCTACTGCGGTATCGACGTCGACTCGTAACTTCCCGAACCGTCTCGGTCAAGGCGCAAACGTTTATCTCGCGTCTGCAGAGCTTGCTGCAGTCGCTGCAGTACTCGGTAAACTGCCAACCAATGATGAATATCAGCAGTACGCTGGTATGCTCAACAGCATGGGTGAGGAAGTGTATCAGTACATGAACTTCGATCGTATGGAAGAGTACACTGAAGAAGCAGATAAAATTAACGTTGCTCAGTTGACTTAATCTTTGCTTTCAAGCTAATTAATAAGATAAAAATAAACCCCGTGTCAAAATGATGCGGGGTTTTTCGGTTTAAACACACTAGCTGATTTCTCTCACTATCTTCTGTATAATATAAGGGCAGGCGGAAACCGTGGCTCTGCACTTTTTTACTTTTTCTATCTCGGGACGGACCGAGACTTTAATTATGCACTTATCATTTAGGTGCTTTGGAGTCTTGGTTGATTACTTTATCCCCTCTCAAACGTCGCATCGTCTATGTGACTGTCTTTGAAATCATCGCGATTATCTCATCCACCTATATATTGATGATGCTCAGTGGTAGTGATGCCGCAGAGTCGTTACCAGTGGCAGTGATGGTGTCATTGGCGGCGGTGATTTGGAACTTTATATTTAACACTGCCTTTGAAGCTTGGGAGCAGCGTTGGCAAGTGGCTAAGCGCACGTTACTGATACGCAGCATTCATGCACTAGGTTTTGAGGGCGGCTTGGTATTGGTTTGCTTGCCAATTTATATGACTTGGTACGATGTCGGTTTGCTCAAAGCCTTTACGATGGAGGCGGCGTTACTGCTGTTTTTCTTGGTATACACTTTCATTTTTACTTTGATCTTTGACAAGGTTTTTACTCTATCGCATCAATATAAAAGCGCTTCTACTTTTCAATAAATCATACTGTATAAAATCATTGTGAAGCATCTTCTATTTATGAGAATTTAGAAGAGTAAAAGGCTACCTAATGGTAGCCTTTTTGGTTATATAGTCGAACCACTATTAAAGTGTTACGGCGTTAGACTCGTTTAGCCTACTACTGTAGTACTTGCACTCGTCTGCCTTGTACCACTTTTAATATTGATTGACTATATTAAAACTACTAAGGTGTAAAAAACAAACTAAACTAGACGTTTTACTTCCCTTTATAAATCGGCTTACGTTTCTCCATAAATGCCGTAATCCCTTCTTTAAAGTCGTCGGTCTGAGCCATGATGTTTTGTTGCTCGACCTCCATACCTAGCGCTTCGTTAAGTCCTGAAAACGCATGAATGTTGATCATATGCTTCATAGAGGCCAGCGCCTTACCCGGTAGTTGGCTTAAACGTGTGGCTAGGATGTTCACTTCATTGTCAAGTTCCTCGGCGCTGACCACTTTATTGACTAAGTCTAATCTTGCGACGTCATCGGCTTTAAGCTTATCACCAAGCATCACAAGCTCGGTCGTTTTCGCCGCGCCAACCAATTGATTGAGTAAATAAATACCGCCTGCGTCAGGGATTAGGCCGATATTGACAAAGGCTTGCACAAATTTGGCATTATAAGCTGCGATACGAAAGTCACAGGTCAGCGCTAAGTTCATACCTGCGCCCGCCACCGCGCCTTCTAATTTGGCAATGATAGGTTTGTGGATATTACGCAACTTTAGGCTGACCTCAGCAACTTCGCGCAGCATAAAATCAAGCTTAGCCACGAGCGCTTCTGACTCCATGCCATTTTCTAGCATCTCGCCGATATGACCACCACTAGAGAAGTTATTGCCGCCGCCTTGTAAGACGATCACGCGTACTTCATTATCTTGATCTGCCTTATCAAGCGCTTCCATAATCGCACCTTTCAACGGCGTACTAAAAGCGTTCAGGGTTTTGGGATCGTTCATAGTGATAGTGGCGATGTGGTTGGTTACTTGATAATCGACAAGCGCTTGTGACATAAGGGTCATCCTTGTAATCGTTAGGGGTTAAGTAAATCTAACTGACTGGCAATGAGCTAACCAATAGCTCAATGCCAGTTACTAATGCTACGGCTAATACTCAAGCTAATTACTATAGCAGGTTAGTGGGCGCTCTAAAATCTGATTTAGTGCACCTCTGCGCCATCTTTAGTAGTCGATACAAGCTACTATTTACAAATATCACTACTAAACTTAGGCGTTGTAAATTATGCTAATTATACGAAGTTAGACATAATGATATGCTCATTTGAACATTCGTATAGAGTTACGCATAGATTCAACAGTCACCACATAAACAAGGAAGAGTTATGCCAACGATTACAGTAAATAATGCCGACATTTATTATGAAGACAGCGCGCCCAATGATCATCAAAAGCCCGTAATTGTCTTCGCTCATGGGCTGCTTTGGAGCGGTAGAATGTACGACAAACAAGTCGAGCATTTTAAAAAGGACTATCGCTGTATTACCTTTGATTTTCGCGGACAAGGGCAGTCGCAGATTACCAAAGACGGCTATGATATGGATAATTTAACCAAAGACACCATTGGCTTACTTGACGCGCTAGATATCGATAAGTGTCATTTTGTTGGCTTATCTATGGGCGGGTTTGTGGCGCAGCGTATCGCGATACACCATCCTGAGCGCTTATTGTCGCTATCTTTGCTTGAGACTTCAGCGGATGCTGAGGATCCCAAAAACGTCCCTCAATACCGTAAATTAATGAAAGCGATTCGCTGGCTTGGTATGAAGCGGGTCAGTCAAAAGGTGATGCCGATTATGTTTGGCAGCACCTTTTTACAAGCCAAAGAGCGTAAGGCCGATCGCAAAGCATGGTTATCTATGCTGCAGAGTAATCGTAAAGGCGGCACGGTTAAGGCAACAACAGGCGTAATCGATCGCAAAGGAGTCTATGAGCAGTTAGGCAGTATCCAAACGCCGACTTTGATCATCGTCGGTGACGAAGATGCGGCAACCCCTTATGATAAGTCGGAGCGCATACACTTTGCTATCGATGGCTCTAAGCTTGCAGTGATTAAAGGTGCGGGTCATACCTCAACTGTTGAAGAGCCTGAGCAAGTCAATAGAGTATTAGGTGAGTTTTTGGATAAGATTGAAGGCTGGTATTAATCAGTAGGCTACCGCTTCTCAGTTAGAGCCAATTACAGCCGTGAGCTATACTCTGTATTGTTATTATTGATGGTGCCAAATACTTTTGCACGGTTAATAATCTCTGTCGCCCAAGCGCGGTGTGTGGCTGGCTCCAGCATAGTATTGTTATATTTAAATACGGCTTTGGCCTCGCTATGGAGTATCGCTTGCGCCTCATCTAAGGTGCTCGCCGGTACGCAATACGCTTGCTGTACTAAGGCAATTTGATTGGGATGAATGACGGTTTTACCCACCAAGCCTAAGCTGACATCGCGAGTCAACTCTTGCATAAATAGCGTAGGCTGGTCTAAGTACTCAAATACCGGCGCGGTCAAATAAAAGCCATGCGGTACAAAGCAGCCAAGCAGCTGATAAGCCAAAGTACCGATAGGAGTGTCATAGACGATACTGTTCTTAGGACGGCGCAGACGTAACGCGGCAAATAGGTCATTACCGCCGATACGCAAAGCAAAAACAGGCTGACTGAACGCTTCTTTAAAGCCAATGGCCAGCTCTTGATTATGATGCGGATTAAACAGCGCCGCTGTCTCCAAAGTCGGCATTAGCAGCTGGTCGGTGCTGAGGTTCTGACAAGCCATGCGCCAATTAGATAAGCTGCACATATCTACCTTTGGCATCACAAAACCATCGAGCAGTTCAATATGCTTATAATGTGCCAACTTTTGTAGCATCATCGGATTACGCGGACGCACAAACACTAAAGGACGCGTCGGCTGCTCTTGCTTATTGTTCTGAGGCGTCGAAGGGTCATTGATACTATCAATATGCGCCGCCCAAGTGTTGAGCAGCTCTTGCAGTCTTTGTAGTGATAGCTCCACATCATCATGGCTGACGGCGTCCTCAATACAAATAATAATACTATTAATCGTCGGTAATTTATCCCGCTTGATGACTTGCCAGATATCTTGCCGAGTCGCTGGCATATATAAGCTTGCGCCTAACTGATAAGGGTGATGAGTATGCGGCTTTAGCAAAGCGTGGCGCTCAGTGATGAGGTGCTCATAAGACTGCGTGTAATTATATAGGTTTGACTCATTATTAGAATTATCTGGCATAGTCGGTATCATAATTAGTTAAAGAGAGTATAAGGGGTAAGAGAAATCGCGGAAATACAAAGCGCTGAGGTGCTGACACGTTAAGCCTAGCTAATGCGCTTTTTGATAAGGGTAATCGCTTGATAAGGTAATATTTTAGCACCTAATATGCTGATTTCAATGTCTCTATCATGGCATAAGTGTCGTAATAATGTGGTGTCAGGATGATCGGCGCTCGCCAGTAAGATACGGTCAGGATCGCGGCGTAATATAGCGCGAGTCGCCTCGGCTATCGTCGGTTTGATGCGGTTGCGGTTATCGATATTGTATTCTTTGGCTATTTTATCGACAATGCTTTGGGTGCTATATCTAGGCTGCGCAAAGGTCGCTAAATGCTCAGGTGTTGTCGTTAAGAGGTGCCGCGCTGACTCAATATGCTCGATAAAGGCTAAGCTGTGATCGATAGCGACTAAGTTATCATAAAAAATAGCGCGATGTAGACCTGACTTTGGATCAGTATAAAGCGAGCGCGAGATCAATCCAGATACCGTACTGTTTAATAGTCCAGATGGTATCAGCCAGTCCTCCTCGCTCGCAGCTAACCAAGCGACGCCAGCGGGATCGGCAAGGGTAAGTAGCGGTATAACCCTCTCACCTTGATGAAAAATATTAGCAAAGTTGACGTGGTTATCATCATTAAATGGATTCAGGCTACGCGCTAGCTCTTGATAGATAGCGCCCTTGCCGGTCCAACCATCAACGAAAACGATAGGGCTATCAGGATGGTTGTCCAATATGAGCTGCAAGGCGACTGGATCAAGACCACGATCGCGAATGATACTCATGCCATAGTGTTTAGATTGCAAGGCATAAGCGCTATTGGTATTCGCTAAAGCGCGCTGTAATAGCACACCAATAGGCAGTCCGGCTCTGACTAAACTGACTAATATTAATGGGTTTTCGCTACTAACGGTTTGTTTAAAAGTCTGCTGTAAGGAGTAAGCCAAATTAGCAATATCGCTAGCCATGCGCGCTTTACCTTGCTCAAGCGCTTGCAGATATAGCTGCTCATGCTTAGCAGTTGGTGCTTGCTCTAAGGTGAGCATATCGGAGTAGTGCCGCTGCCCACTTTGGATCAGCGCTTCCTTTTTGCTGACCGGTACATCAGCGACCGCGTCTTTGTCAACGACATCTAGGAGCACCGTGACATCATCAGCTAAATAGCTGCCTGAGCCAAATCTCTGTAAGTCTTTTGTTCTAGCTTTCGTCATTGCAAGCTCTATAGTTATTTTAAATGTTGAGGATTATATTGATCATGTAGCTGACCATGATTGGGCATCCCGTACCAGTCTAGTAGCTGCAAAAACGGCAAATCGGCTAAGCTATCACCAAAGCCAAAGCTTGGCCTGCTGCTCTCTAAGTGCTGCTCTAGCAAGAACTCTACTGCATGACGCTTGTGCACAGCATGCGGCAAAATGGCTAAGTTATTCGCATTGACATGCACATAGAAGTCTTGATCAAAGTTTCGTATCAATTTAGGCAACTGCTCAGCGAGCTGTATCAGAGCTTGATGATTTTTTTGCGCGTGTTTGATAGCAAGATAGATGGTCAGTCCTTTGTTTTCAGTGCCGTTATTAAAATGATCTTTATGCGTGGTAAACTTTAAATGGCTGTTGTCGCTGCTGCTGTGCTGAGTAAATAACTGGCTTAGCTGCCCCAGCTTCTTCTGCAAAGGCGCAAGCTTGCTATACATGCGCTGCTGCCACTGCGTGTCTAGCTTGCCATCTTGAGTTAAAACAATCGCCCCATGAGTCAATACCTGCCAGCTATCAAAGGGCAGTCTCACCCGTTTGATCTCTTTGCGATCGCGGGCAGTGACCACTATCAATTCAGTACTCGCTAATAACCAATTAACAAAGCTTGCTTGTCGCTGACTCATAAAGCTCAGCGGCTCGCCCTGTTTATTGACACTCGCGCACACTAAGTTTTCAGCTTTGGACGTTGGCAAGTTCCAAGCATCTATTTTGCGCTGCGTCTGAAATAGCGTATCGTCTAAATCCATGAGCGCGTAGGGCTTTATTATATCAGGACTCGCTTGAAAGAAAGAGATAGTCATAGATCTGCCCCTACAACCAATACATTATCTAAACCTTGCCACATACTATCAACGCTATCGCTAGCGGTCTCTACACACAGCACAATCAAGTCCCAGTCTTTTGGCTCGACATTATAGACAAAGTTTGTCATACCAAGGCCATAGTTATCATGGAAGCTGAGCATCGTGTGAATAGCGCCACCTAACGCAATGGGCGAGCGCGTTAATGCGCTGAATTTAACCGTTGAATTTTGGCTGACCTCTTTGGTTTCAGCCTCCAGCCACTCGGCTAATAAAAACGGTAACCAGACAAACTCATTACTGCCTAATACTAAAATCCGCTTGGGTAGCTTACCTTTATCAAAATTCGGCTTATCATCGAAGTATGCAAAAGCTTGCTGGAAACGCTCTAAGTAACCGTCAAAGCCATCCGTACTATCCAATGTTGGGAATCGTCCCCAATTGCCTGTATTACCCAACGGCTGCGAGCCTGCCTCGGTGGTATCGACCACGGGCATAGTGATAGGCTCAGGGTTCGGCGCGTCTGTCCACTGCCAAGCGCCTGATAATAAATGATGACGCTGAAAGTCAATATTAGGCATGCGAGTAGAGATGTGGTCACAGTCGTCAGTTACCTTTTGGTCAGTTGCCTCTTGATTGAGTGACCAATCCACCAAAGTCGTCAGATGCACTTGTTTTAACTGGCTTAGACCAGCGTGACGTAGTGCGGTCACTACATTGACGCAGGTATTACCAGTTGAGGCTTCATCATCGACCATGATTAAGGTTCTGCTGGCGAGGAGCTGCGATTGTATGTTTTTATCGCGACTTTGATAAATCAAATGCTGGCTGGCATGACTATGATCTTCGCTAAAGGTAGTGAATAACGCTTCGTCATTGTCTTCGTTATGCTGAGCGTGACGGGTAGAGTTTAGTAGTAAAGCATCTGGGTAGCGCGTTTGTAGCGCTTGATGCACGCTTGCCGATAGTCCTACCGCTGTTTCTGCCATACCAACGACCAAAATAGGCTCAGGCAGATTATCCGGTACTAAGTTTGCCAAATCGGTAAAAGCGCCGCGCATGATGCTAGGCGCGACAGGAATATGGCGACCTAAGACCTTGGAGACGAATAAGAATGCCCGTTTGGGATTGATCCGCTGCGCAAAGCCAAGCAAGTCTTCGAGCTGATATGTATTATCATTTTTGTTATGAGTCTGATAAGTGAGATCTAGTGCGCCGCGAGGCAGAGTAATGGTCGTACTTTGTGGTTTAGCTGACATTCATATTCCTTAACCTAACTATTTAAAGCGGTTTTTATAGTCGAGATTTTGTCCCATTTATCTGAGGGTTTGATTTCTTATTTAACGGCTTGTTGAAGTGCTTTTTGACTTATCACTACTGCTTACAAATCGTCGTAACTTTGTTTACTAAATTAAGCTTGCTTAGTGACGAGATTACGATTAAATTCCCCTAAAAAAGTAGCTGTTTTTAGCGTTCACTTTTACTCTAAACTCTAAACCAAAAATATATTGGCTCAGTATTTTTTATCAACATATATCAATTACCAATAGAATGTCACAGTGTTGGTGTTTTTTACAATAGTAACGAAAGAGATGATAGTTCGGTGATGCTATAAGCCTAACGGTCTATCTTCCTTGCGTTATTCCTTTAGCTTTTGGGCCAATATTACCATTTTGGCTCCCCTATAGAGTAGATTCTATGGAACCCCCTCCAGAGCCCAATTCCGCTTCTCGCCAAAGCAAATATTTTCAAGTGATATTAATGGGGGTGAGCGCTTTTGTCGTCAATACGACTGAGTTCGTGCCTGTGGCGCTATTGAGTGATATTGCCCAAGATTTTTCGATTACGACTGCAGAGACAGGCTGGATGCTGACGCTCTATGCTTGGGTGGTTGCCGCTATGTCACTGCCACTCATGCTGCTGACCAGTCGCCTCGAGCGTAAACGTTTGCTGCTTGCTCTATTTGCTGTATTTATCGCCAGTCACGCGCTATCAGTGTTTGCTTGGAGCTTTAACGTACTGCTCATTAGCCGCGTGGGTATCGCACTCTCGCATGCGATATTTTGGGCGATTACGGCTGCGATAGCCCTGCGAGTCGCACCGCAAGGCAAAAAAGCCTTAGCACTGAGTATATTAGCGACTGGCACATCTTTAGCACTTGTATTAGGAGTGCCTATAGGACGCATACTAGGTCAATGGTTTGGCTGGCGCACCACTTTTGCCGGTATTGGTATCATCGCTTTTATCGTCTTTATTTTGCAAGCTAAGCTACTGCCAGATCTGCCTAGTATGTTCGATGGCTCCTTTAGTAAGCTGCCTGAGCTGCTCAGAAACCCGCTGCTCATTTGTCTTTATTTATTCTGTTTTGTGGTGTTCACTGCTGACTACGCCGCTTACTCATACATCGAACCTTTTATGAGTAAGATCGGCACTATTAGTGAAAACCAAGTCACCTTTATATTACTCTTGTTCGGCGGTGCTGGCCTTATCGGTAGTTATATCTTTAGCCGCTGGAATGAGCGCTCAACCACAAGGCTTATGCTGATATCTACCGTATTGATACTGGCGGCGATGGTGCTGATGTTGTGGGCGGTCAGCTCGATCTGGCTAATGAGTATCGTGACGGTGGTTTGGGGCACAGCGATGATTTTGTTGATGCTAACCATTCAGTCTAAAGTCATCGAGATTGATGTCAATGCGCAAGATATGGTCATGGCGATGTTCTCAGCGATTATCAATTTAGGCATCGGAATGGGCGCGCTACTTGGCGGCTACGCGGTGACTTATATCTCCTTATCGAGCGTGGGCTTTGTCGGTGCGGCGATAGCAGCCCTTGCTCTAATAGTGATGGTATATATGGTTAGGCGCTTTCCTGAGCTGAGTCATAATAGCTGAGATAGTTTATCTTTTTGCAAGCACGCTACTGTCCTTATACGTCTGTTTCGACCTTGACGCTCGTCACGATAGAACGTATCTGACAAGGAGTGATTTGCTCAATACTATCACTAAGTTTTGGCTTGTCGGTTAAGCCGAGCCAATAGCCAAAGCCGATTTGGGTTAGATCGATACCACTATGGGCGGTGTAGCCAATACCGCCAGAGGGGCGAGAGTTAATCTCTAACACACAGTGCTGCCCCTCGTCATTCTGTTTGGTTTGTACGCTGACGATACCATCACAGTTAAAGGCTTTTATGAGCGCAGTGACGACTTCCATCACAGCCTTGTCGTAGCCTATGTGCTGAATTTTGCCCTCTTTGTAGCGGGTGACTGCCGCTAGTACCTCGCCATATTCACAGACCACATCGATAGAATACTCGCGCCCTGATAGATAGGGCATAAGCAACATAGGAATAGGGCGCTTGTGTACCATTTGGCTATTGGCGTAAGCGTTGACAAATTGCTCAGTGCTAATCTTTTTGCTGTCGGTGAAGTATAAATGCTCAAAGCTATCGTACTGACTGCCGCTATCGAAACTTGCGTCTAGTCGCCAAAATCCTTGTGCGAATATACCCGTCACAGGCTTTACGCATAGTCTTTGTTGGCTATGTTTAGCGAGCAAGGCTTTGAGCTCAGCGGTCGTATCAAAGCGCCAAGCGGTTGCCACAGGAATGTTATGTGCAAGGCAGTGCTGCATAAAAGCAAACTTATCATCGATAGTCTCAAGCGCCGTGACGCTAGTGGCTCCGGTTAGTAGCCGAATACCGGCTTGGGTAAATAAGTCTCTATGCGCCTCATAATCGCGACTATTACGGCCAGTCAGCAGTACTTTGACATGGTTTTTCTTAGCCTGTTCTAGTACGAACTGCCAACGCTCAGCAGGGGCTGGGTTGATGCTTATCTCTTTACTGGTTGCTGCTTTATATGGCTCACGAAAGATAGTATCAGCAAACTCAAATATCTCAGGACGGTCATGGCGATGTGAAGCGATTATGGTGAAAGGTGTTATAGATTGCGCCTTAAGCGCTTGCAGACTCTCAAGCATATCGCGCTGGCTCGATTGTCCTTCAGCAAGCCAAGCCGCTATTATTGGTTCACTGCCATTCATTTTATTAGCCATAACACTGTCCATGATTGTCAAAACTTTAAGAATACTTGTGGTCATTATATACAAATACGCTGACTGATAACTGCTTATAGTGCGCTCATTTTTAAAATAATTTTGCCCAAAGCTAAGCGATAAGTCGCTATAAAACTAGCCTCATATCCGTGCTAGTATATAATCATCTTCAAGTGAATCATCCACAAATGGCTTTCGCAGCTAGCTAAAAAGACTACAAATAGTAAAAGGACAATATAATGAGTCAAACCCAGCCGCAAGAATTAGTAGCGGGTGCTAATGCGCCGCTGCCTAATGACAATATTAGCATTCGTATTTTGAGTCATAACGCAATCGATTGCGCCGCTTATCGCCTAACTAGTAGCGGGAAAGTACGCGGTGACGGTGACATGATTTTTTATGGTCAGACGCGTAGCGATGATGGAAGCGTCAGCTTTCGCGGGCACGATAGCGATGGATTTTTTGATATTAACCTACCTGCACAAGCCAATGAGATTGAAAAAATTGCGCTGGCTTTTTCTAGCAATCAGACGCTCTCGCAATTAGGGGACGTCGATATTCAAGTGTTACAAGGCAGCCAAGTGCTAATAACTTGTCAGCTGAGTAGCGCAGGCCGTGATGAAAAAGCCATTATCTTAGCAGAGTGCTATCGTCGTCAAGGCAACTGGAAGTTTCGATTTATCGCGCAAGGGTTCAACGGCGGTCTGAAACCTTTATCTGAGCATTTCGGAGTAGAGATTGCTGATGAAGCACCTGAACAAAATCAGAGTCAATCACAAGCCATTAACACCCAAAAACCTAATCGCAGTACCCAAAGTAATGGTAATCAAAACACTGCTCAAAGCAATCCGCCGCCGATTCCAGCAAGCCCCTCAGTGAATCTAAGCAAGATTACTTTGACCAAAAATCAATCCAGTATTAACCTTACCAAGCGTGATGACTTCGGTAAGATAGCGGTCAATCTGAACTGGAATCAACGTCCGAATGCTGATAAAGCCGCGCCAAAAAAAGGCCTATTAGGAGATTTATTTAAGCAGCGCGGTTCAGGTGGTATCGATCTCGATATTGGCGCGATGGTGCATTTAAAAAACGGCGAGAAGACCCTAATACAAGCGCTAGGCAATCGCTTTGGTAACTTAAATGGCTCACCTTTTGTATTACTGCGCGCTGACGATAGAACGGGGCAAGTCAGCGATGGCGAATGGCTTGATATCAACGGTCAGCAGTGGTCGCAAATCCAAGAGGTGTTTATTTTTGCTTTCATTTATGAGGGCGTGCCTAATTGGGCACAAACCGATGGCGTAGTGACGATACATGTGCCCGGGCAGCCGCCAATTGAAACGCGATTGACCGAAGGCGCGGGGAATGCGCCGATGTGCGCAATTGCACGGCTCGTCAATCAGCAGGGCAGTATCAATGTCGAGCGCATTAACCAATACTTCAATGGACACAAAGAGATGGATAAAGCCTTTAATTGGGGTTTTAGCTGGAAGCGGGGTAGTAAATAGTAGTGGGGCAGAGTGAATGTTTGGAGCTTATAAAACAAACAGCCTAGCTATCTAGTATAGCTAGGCTGTTTTTTTGCAAAAATTCAAATTGACTTTTAGGCATGCGGAGCGATAGCAGGCATTAAGTCATGGAAGGTGCGGCCAGAAGCGGTCTCACCGATAGCATGCATTTTCCACTCATTATTATGGCGATAAACCTTTGCCATAATCATCGCGGTGTGTCCGCCTTGCGCTGAGAGGTTATAACGCGCTACCTCTGAGTTGTTACTAGCATTGACGATACGGCAAAAAGCATTTTCAACAGTTTCAAAAGTCTGACCGGTAAAGCTATTGACCGTAAATACTAAAGAGGTCACAGCAGCTGGAATTTTGGATAAATCAACATTGATGACTTCATCATCGCCGTCGCCCGCGCCAGTACGATTATCACCGGTGTGCAAGATACTACCATCTTTGGATTGGAGTTGACCGAACCAAATAGCATCGACAGCTTGCTTGTTGCTATCGAACATAATGCACGAAGCATCTAAATCGATAGTGTCGCCCCCGCCACTACCGCCACCAAATAATTTACCTAACAAGCCAGTTTTTTGCGCTTGCGGTGCTTGCGCGACATCCCAGCCGAGGCCCAGCTTGACTTGGGTCAGCGTGCCGCCTGCTTCTTTACTTAAGGATATTTTCTGTCCCTTTTGTAGACTTACTGCCATATTGTATTCCTTTTAGTCGTTATAAGTGTGTTTATAAAAGATAATAGCGACTCATAATATTATAAATAAAGCACTATAGTGAAATTGAGGGCTGCGTCTTGTCTTCAGCTTCGACTTATAGGATATTATCCAAAAAGCCGCCACCGCCGCCGCGACCACCTGCATTGCTACCTAACACGCTTTGAATCCAGCCTTGATAGCTGTCACGGTTACGTGAGCAAATAATGACTTTACCTGAGCCTGAGAAATTCAGCACCATACCTTCGCCACTGGTGACAGAGTTGATGATATTACCCATAAAGCCTTTCTTCTTACTGGTCGAAACCGAGAGTTTATACTCTAAATTAGAATCCCAGCAGACCACATGACCATTATCAATGATGACATCTTTACCCGGCTCCACTTCAATCTCAAATAGCGAACCAAAGCCTGAGACCACGACTTGGCCTTGACCTTGAGTTTGCATTACCATAAAACCGCCAGTGTCGCCAAATACCGCACCGCCAAGGTTACGCTGAATATTGGCTCTGATATCGACGTCTTTTTGTGCAGCCACAAAAGCGCCATCGCTTAAGGTATATTGCTGCGCGCCAACATCGAGTATCTGCATGTCGCCGTCGAGCGTAGGGGCGAGCAGACAATCGCCTTCACCGCCTGTGGCCTCAATCTGCTGCTGAAACAGCGATTCATCATTGGCAAAGCGGCGCATGAGCGACTGCATAAGACCGCCTTGAAGCTTGCCTTTTAATTCAAGATTGGACTCCATCATGACCATAGCATTGGCTTCACAATAGATCGAATCGCCTTTTTGCAGGTTGCAGTGCAAAAAAGGCTCAATGGTACCTATTAAACTAAAAGTCGCGGCCATAACGAATAAATCCTTAAGCTAGTCGTTTAACTGATCATTTATTTTTGCTATCAATGATATAAAAAAGATAAACGGTTGATGAGTGAATAAAATTAAAGCCAACAAATACGGATAATCATCGCACTTGCTAGCTTTAATAGAGAATACTTGCTGCGTAAAGGTTTGAGAGTCTAACCTTAGACGTTCACACCATAAGAAGACGCTAATGGACCTAAGCCGCCGCTAAAGCCTTGACCGACAGCGCGGAATTTCCAATCGCCACTGTGACGGTATAGCTCGCCAAAGATCATAGCCGTCTCAGTGCTACCATCTTCTGATAGGTCATAACGAGCAATTTCGCTATTACCATTGTCATTGACGATACGGATATAAGCTTCGCCTACTTGACCGAAGTTTTGATTACGGGCTTGGCCTTCATAGATAATGGCACAAACGGCGACTTTACTGACATCCGCTGGAATGTTGGCTAAGTTGATTTTGATTTGCTCATCATCACCGTCACCTTCGCCAGTGCGGTTATCGCCAGTGTGCTCAACAGCGCCATTGTCTGACTTTAGGTTATTAAAGAAAATAAAGTCTTTATCATTACGCACTTTACCGCCTTCATTGACCAAAAACGCAATCGCGTCTAAGTCAAACTCTTGACCGTCGGTGGCGCGAGGATCCCAGCCAAGACCGACAGTAATGTTAGTAAGGCCTGGTGCTTCTTTTGATAAGTTGACGTTACCGCCTTTTGTTAAGCTAATAGCCATAAAGTTGTCCTTTTCGTTATAAATAAATGATTTATTAATGAATTATAAGATGATGCATTATTTGCTAAGCCTAGATGCGATGCTGCTTAGCGTTACGTTTTACTATACTAAGCAGGTACTGACTACGCAAGTCGTATTTTGTGGTTATCTGTTTACAGAGCTGTCTTAAGATTATCTATGTTAAGCATGTTTAGCTTTTCATGAAGGGAGTTTATCTAAAGCCGAGACTTAACATTTTTTACCCTAACGGCTTTAGCTATTATCGCTTTTGCTTTATAATATGCGCGCTCAGGTTCCCTCAACCCTGAATTAAAAAAAGGACTCTTCTATGAGCATCAATTCTATTTCAGCCATTCCTACGCAGTCCATTGATTATAGCCGTGCTTTATTTTGGCTTGTGGGTCTCCACATCTTTATCATCGCTATCAGTAATTATCTGGTACAAATCCCGGTTGGCTTCTTTGGTTTTATCACCACTTGGGGCTCGGTGACTTTTCCGTTTATCTTCTTAGTTACTGATTTGACTGTACGTATCTTTGGTCAGCAGTTGGCCAGGCGCATTATCTTTTTTGCGATGCTGCCAGCCCTAGCAATCTCGTACTATTTCTCTGTGGTATTTGCCAACGGTCAGTTTGTCGGGCATGAGCACTTGCTTGATTTTAATCTGTTTGTATTCCGCATTGTGTTAGCCAGCTTCACCGCGTATGTGGTCGGGCAGCTACTAGATATTCAGGTCTTTAATAGACTACGCCAGCTTAAAACTTGGTGGATTGCGCCTTTGGCTTCCACACTAATTGGAAATTTAATCGATAGCTTTTGCTTTTTTGCTATTGCCTTTTACAAAAGCCCAGACCCCTTTATGGCGGCAAATTGGGTCGAGATCGGCACGGTAGATTATGTCTTTAAGATGGTGATGGGCGTGCTTATATTTTTACCACTATACGGTGTGATTTTAGCAAAGCTACAAAAGATGTTATCCGGAAAAGAGAAGTAAGACTGAGCAAAGAAGAAAAGCCGGGCAAAAGGTATAAAAGAGCTAAGCCATTAGATAATCCTCACGCATAAAAAGAGCTATAACGAATGATCGCTATAGCTCTTTTTTATTGTCTCAAGCGGCTAAGTTACAAGCTCTGCTTACCCCTTAGGGTTCGCTAGTGCCTCGGTTTTGCGGTACTTAAGCGAAGCTAATAGCGCCCAACCAATAAAGGCAATACCAATCAGACCCGTAATCAGCTCTGGCACATGGAATTTGACCGATAACAGCATGATGATAGCAAGTGCACCAATCGCATAATGCGCGCCATGCTCAAGATAAATAAACTCATCGAGCGTGCCTTTATCGACTAAGAATATCGTCATCGAACGTACGAACATCGCACCGATAGCCAGACCCAGCATAATCACGATCACATCGTTAGTAATCGCAAATGCGCCAATTACACCGTCAAAGCTGAAGGATGCATCAAGTACTTCTAAGTATAAGAAGCCGATGATCCCGCCTTTCATAATAGCGCTAGTTGCTTGACCTGTGCTATTACCCTCGCTATCGAGCTCTTCTTCAAGATCGCCCTCTAGCATGCCTGAGATAACTTGCACGCCTAAGTATACTAAGATACCCCAAACGCCTGCGATTAGCACCGCTGCCGCTTGCGCCTCTGCTGCAAAGGACACCGCAATCATCAGCACAATCAGCGCGATAAAGACGCTCATCGCATCGACTTTGGCAAGTTTGGCTAAGCGGCTCTCAAGCCAATTAAACCAATGTACGTCTTTATCATCAAAGACAAAGTTTAAGAAGACTAATAATAAGAAGATACCACCAAACGCTGAAATCTCAGCATGGTGCGCCATCAATCTTGCAGAGTACTCTTCAGGGTTGTTCAAAGCCAAATCGACGACCTGCATCATACCTAAGTCGGCAGTGACAGCGACGATGACGATAGGGAAGACCAAGCGCATACCGAAGACGGCGATCAAAATACCGACGGTTAAGAAAATCATTTTCCAAAAGTCGTCCCAGCCTTTTAGGACGGAGGCGTTAACGACGGCGTTGTCAAAGGATAAGGAGATCTCCATAACCGCCAAAATAGCCGTAATCGATAGCGTGGCTATCATTCCGCCTAAACCACCGTTTGAATATCCCCACCAAGCCGCTACCGCCAAGGCAATAGCGGTGAAGATAAAATCTAAATAAAAATGTCTCATGACATATCCTGTCTTATTGCATTAAGCGAATGCTGGGTTAGTCTTGTTTAGTTGGAGTAATAGTCAGTATAAAAGCAGCTAATGATAGCTGCTTTTTTGAGAAAAACTGAGAGAAACATAAAGCATTTTGGACGGTTTGACTAGCAAAAGCTATGCTTTTTTGCCATCCACGCGCTTTCATTCTTAGATTTATTATGGTGGTGGTTCAGCAAAAATAAAGTCACCTCACACAAAATATCAGCAAAAATAGCGCACTGAACGGTACATATTTGGCATCTTAAAAGACACTTTTATGCTTGCGCAACAGCGATTTAAAATAAGCCTTAGAATTAAATATCAACGCCGTACTGATGGCACATTGCTTGCAGACCACCAGAGTAGCCTTGGCCTACCGCACGGAATTTCCACTCGTTATTGTGGCGATAGACTTCACCGAACACCATAGCCGTCTCGACTGAATAGTCCTCTGCTAAATCGAAACGAACCACTTCGGTGCCAGACTCTTCATTGACGACGCGGATAAACGCGTTAGCAACTTGACCGAAGTTTTGACCACGGGCAGCAGCATCGTGAATGGTGACAGTGACGACGATTTTATCAACGTCCGCTGGCACTTGCGTGAGATTGACTTTGATGACTTCATCATCGCCATCTCCTTCGCCAGTACGATTATCACCGGTGTGCTCAACCGCGCCGTTGTCAGACTTGAGCTGATTATAAAAGATAAAGTCATGATCGCCGCGTACCTTGCCGGCGTTACTTAGCAAAAACACGCTAGCGTCTAGATCAAACTCAGCACCTGAGGTGGCGCGCTCATCCCAGCCCAAACCGATTAACAGTTTATTGAGGTTCGGGTCAGTTTTGGTTAGCGATAAGTTACCGCCTTTATTAAGTGATAAAGCCATGGAGATATCCTTTTAGTCATTGTTATAGTACATATAAATGGCAATAAATAGCTTAACCGCACGTAGTACGCTGAGGTATCGACTACTTATTAATGCTCTATCATAACAACAAAAAATGACCCAATCAAAGCTGATCAGGTCATCGTTATCACCGTTATTGTTGCTTTATTATTAACTTAAATTTAACGATGACGAATCTCAAAGCTCTGATGAATAGGTTTTTTGATATTATAATCAAAGCCTATCGTCTGATGGGTAATATCAGTCACCTCATAGCGCTCAGTGAGCTGCTCATCAAGCTCAAAACGAGTAAAGTTATTGGAGAAGTATAGAACCCCTCCAGTAGTTAGGCGGTTCATGGCGCGGTTGATAAGCGCCGCATGATCGCGCTGCACATCAAAGGTACCCTGGAACTTTTTGGAGTTCGAAAAAGTCGGCGGATCGATAAAGATAATATCGAACTGCTCGGTATTGTCTTTTATCCACTCAAAAATGTCAGCAGCGACAAACTGATACTTATGACGACTGATATCAAGACCGTTTAGCACAAAATTTTGCTTACCCCAATCAAGATAGTTCTGTGATAAATCAACGCTAGTGACTTTTTTGGCGCCAGCTAAGGCTGCATGCACACTCGCTGTACAAGTATAAGCAAATAGGTTCAGCACTGATTTATCTTTACTGTTCGCCTTGATACGCGCGCGCATATTGCGGTGATCGATAAATAATCCGGTATCTAGATAGTCGGTAAAGTTGACATAAAAGTAAGCGCCATCCTCTTTTGCGATATAAAACTTACCTTTTTTCTCACTATTGCCTTGTTTGCTATATTGCTCATTACCTGACTGACGGGCGCGAGTTTTGATAAATACTTGCTCGCGATTAATGTCTAAAACTTCTCGAATACCCATTAGCGCCAGATTGAAGCGTTTTTTGGCGGTTTCAGGCGGAATGGTCTTTGGCGGTGCATACTCTTGTACGTGCACATAATCGCCATACAGATCTATAGCGACTTTGAAATCTGGCAAATCAGCGTCATAAGCGCGAATATTACTCACGTTTTGCTTAGCGGCTTGTTTTCTAAGCTTACCTAAGTTTTTTTGCAGACGATTAATAAAGTCTTGACCTTCCTCAACCTTAATTTCACGTTTCTCAAAATCGCTCACCAGATTGCCCGTTTGCCCAGCGATGAGCTGACCGTAGCGAAAATATACCGTTATCGCGCCGTTATGGCAGCGCAGGGTCTTCGGCTCTTTGATCGGCAAGATATCGACTTGCTCGATATGAGCAGCAAGGATACCGAGCATCGGATCGATACCACTACCGGCGAAGCTATCTTGCAAAATAAGCCCTAATGCCTGATAAAGCGGACGAATAAAGTCCTCGTCACCTAAGCGTTCACCATAAGGCGGGTTAGTGATAATTAGCGGATTGCTTAATCGGCCATCTTTGACCATCGGCCGCAAGGTGTGAGTTAATTTATCGAGCGCACGCGTCTCCAGATCGATCAGCGGTAGCAGGTCTTGTAATCCAGCCGCTATTAGGTTTTTTTCAGTTGCTAAGATAGCACCGCTATCGGCATCAAAACCAAGTATCAACGGCAAAGTATCTGGCTGCTCAAGTGCGATAGCGAGCGCATTACGGTGACGATCTTGCGCCTCGTCAATCATCGTCTGCCATAGACTCTCATCGTGATGCTGCCACTGATAAAAACCAAACTGATTAGCGGCTTTATCGATACCAACGGCATAATCTAAATGCATCAAAAGCGCTTCAATAATAAAAGTACCAGAGCCACACATTGGATCAATCAAGGCATTGTATAAAGGGGCGTTATTCTCTTTATTCTTTAGATGCCAGTCCGAGCTGTAGAGTAGGGCAGCTGCTAAGTTTTCTTTTAATGGCGCATCAGTCATTGCCACTCGGTAGCCGCGGCGATGCAAGCTGGTACCGGATAGATCTAAATACAGCTCAGCTTGCTTGTCATTGACGGTAGCAAAAATAGCGAAGTCTGGGTTTTTACTATCGACGTCAGGGCGGCTCTCATAAGCTTCGTTAAAGGTGTCGGCAATGGCGTCTTTGATACGTAGCATCGCAAACTGTTGACTGACCGCCACGCGCTTATCAACTGACAGACGTATAGCAAAGGTCTGCTCTAGGTCGAACTGCTGCGTCCAGTCTATGGACTTAGCTAGCCCATAGAGCTGTTCGGCGACATCATAGTCGCTGTTGATATTTTTACGCTTAATCAGCATCAGTACTCGCGATGCTACGCGCGACCAAAGACAAATCGTATACAGATCACGCAAGCTTGCGCTAACACTCAAGCGCCCAGTGCTTTTGATATCGCTTACAATACCGAAGCTTGACAGCTCAGTTTGTAGCGGCAGCTCAAGCCCATCGGCACAGGTGATAATAAGATCGAGCATCAGCGAGGATGAAGGCTGTGCAGAAAAGGTTGGTTCGGTCATACGGATACCTGTAGCTAAAGGGCGAATCAAAGGAAAAAAAAGAGCGTAAAGCAAAAACGGTCATGTCATTTGACCGATAATTTTAACATATTTAGCACTGATATGGTCCAATGACCAAAGCGCTCTATAATTATCAGTACGCCTTAATCGTTATTCTTAGTCAGAGTTATCTCATCGGAGACCAGTTGCGTGGTGGTTTCAAATGGCTTAGTCGCGATAGGATAATCGACATCCTTTGGCATCAAGAGGCGCATGTGCGGGTAGGGAGTTGAGATATTGGCAGCATCAAAAGCCACTTTGATTTTTTCTTGCAGGTCCTCTTTTATTTTGGGCATCCGGGCGACAGAGGCCGGCTTAACCCAAAAGCGAATAATAAAGAACACCCCATATTCGCCGATTTCTGCCACAGTAGCTGAAGCCTCAGGACGATTTAGTACCGCATCGGTATCCTTTAGCACTTGCAATATCTCTTCTCGCGCTTTTTCGATATCATCTTCAAAAGCGATGCGCATCCGAATATCAAAGCGGATAAAGTTTTTTGAGGTGATATTAGTGACCTCAGAGGAGGCGACGTTTGAGTTGGGAATGATGACGGTGATGTTGTCGCGAGTCAGTACATGAGTGGTACGTAGGGCGATAACCACCACGCGGCCCTCGTTACCATTGATATTGACCCAATCGCCGACCTGAAAGGACTGCTCCAGCAAAATAGTAATACCGGCGATAAAATTAGCAAGCGTGGACTGCGCCGCAAAACCAACAGCAAGACCTGCAATACCTAAACCGGCAACCAAAGAGACAATGTCAAAACCGAACTGCGCCATGACGCTGGCAAGCCCGAGCACCAAAAGTAGTACTGATAGTACGTTTTTGAGTAACTGCTCGATGGAGGCGTTGAGACCATAATGCTGTAGCACTTTATGGATAATCTGTCCGGACGACGTCCATAAGATATAATAAATACCTGCCCAAATACAGGCTTTGGCAGTAGCTTTTACTGTCTCAGGCTCAAAGTTGACTTGACTCATAACGGCGATAAGGCTCGCCACTATCCAGATATAACGCAGCACTGAACGAGCGATTTTGACCCGGCGCTCATTCATGTGCAAGCGCTCACTGTTCCTTTTTATCAGATAGATCGCTAACCAATAAAAGAACCCTATTATAGCCAACAGTATCAGTATCTTAATAGCAGTACTAGCCAGCTCTATGGCATAAGCAGACCAATCTAGATTATCTTCTTCTAATGAGCCACCCAATGCCAAATAAAGACTGGCATGCAAATCACGAATGATTTCCTCAAAAAAATCAGTAATGCTAGCGATGGCCATCTTATTGTCCGTATGAGTGTGTTAATAAAGGCTAGTCTAGGGTCAAACACGCTGCTCTAAAAAACGGCTTAAACCAAGCCACTACCCTAAAAGTGTATCTTAACAGCGCCCTAAAAACCATCTTCTTGCGTGTCGAGTGATTGATAAGGGATAGCCATCTTGTGTTGAACATCTCGCAGCGCCGTACGTAATCCCTCAAGGATAGTAGGATGATAAAAAGGCGTATCAAGCAGCTGTTTTACACAGATCTCATTAGTTATGGCATTGGCTAAAATATGACCGATATATTCAGCGTCTGGGCCAACCATGCTTGCGCCTAATACTTTATCAGTCTCCTTACAACCATAAATGTGCAGCAGGCCGCAGTTGACGCCCATAATACGACTACGGCCTTGATTATCGAAGCTGACTTTACCAATCACGTATTCTAAATCTGGATCGTCTTCAATCTCTTGTTGGGTCATACCGACATTGACGATTTGCGGAGAAGTAAAGACGATGGAAAAAGGAATCGCTACCGGACGAATATAAGCATCGGTATTTTGATTACAAACGATACTACCAGCGCTATAGCCTTCATCACTAGCGACATGTAAGAGTGGAATGTTGGCATTGGCATCGCCAACGATATAGACGTCTAAATCCCCTATCTGACCAGTGTGCTTATCTAAATTTTTGGGTCGGTTTTTATCGTCAAGCTCAACGCCTAAGTTCTCCACACCTAGCTGCTCGATATTATTGCGTCGTCCAGTAGCCACTAACACTCGCTCACCCTGCCAGCGACCTTCATTGCCATCTTTATCCGTATATTCAATAAAAGCCGCTGTCTTACCATCGGTGCTGATCTCGTGACCTATATCATTGATAGTGCTTTTGAGATGCATGGTCAAATCTTCGCTCAAGCAGTCAATAGCTTTGGCATTAATGTCAGCGTCATTTAGACCGGCGACGCGGTTTTCGCGGTTGAACGACGTCACAGCGACTCCTAAACGCGAAAAAGCTTGCGCCAGCTCCAAGCCTACAGCGCCCGTACCAATTACCGCCATAGAGTCAGGCAAATCAGACAACTCAAACACACTGTCAGAAGTCAGTAATGTCTCACCTAGCTTATCAGACCAGCCGTCAGGGACAAACGGCTTACTGCCAGTTGCAACGATGATCTTGTCCGCCTTAATACGCTCATCATTGACTTCAATCAGACCTTCTTTATTAATATAAGCGCGCCCGTCTATTTTTTTATCATCCGGCCAGCTTTCGACTTGCTTTTCAATATAGCTCTTAAAATGACTGCGTTCTGCTTGCACCCGCGCCATGACTTGCCTGCCATTGATGGTCACCTCACTATGGATACCAAACTCTTCTGAGTATTTAGCATCGTGAGCACGCTCAGCGGCGGCAATGAGCAGCTTGCTTGGCATACAGCCGACCGTGACACAAGTCGTGGTCCAAAACCCCTCATTAATAATCACGATATCTTTCTTAATTTTACTCGCTTGGCGAAAGGCGTTTTGCCCTGCAGTACCTGCGCCAATAACAGCGACTGAAACACTGCGCGTGACGCTATCGGAGCTTTGTTTAGACGGTTTATCAGTGAGGTTCTCAGACGATTGGTTCATAATTCTTCCTATTATCAATAATTATAATTTAACAAATTTTCTCACGGCTAGTATCAATACTGACTCTGTTCTTTCAGCTGCCTTTAGAAATGCCTATAGCTGTCACTTGATGACTGATACTCTATGTTCATCCGCTAGGGTAAGATAATCTGTACCAAAGCGCAGCAGGATAAGCGTAGCGAGCTGTTGCAAAAATGTTGAGTTACCAATATTTAGTTATTAACGATTAGTTACCGAAGGCAGGCTAGTGTACGCCTTCGACTAAAAGTTATTTTAAAGATTTATTATTGAGGGGCTAACAGAGACAAGACACGCTCGGCATAGCCTTTGGCACGCAGGTTGCGCTGAGCATGAGTGAGCGTGCCTTCGCTATTAAATATAAAAGCGGAGCGCACCAGACCGATGGTTTTTTTGCCATACATGTTTTTTTCTTTGATAACCTCAAAGTATTGGCAGAGCTTCTCATCGCTATCACTAATTAGCGGGATTTGTAAGTCGTATTTTTCAATAAATTTTTTGTGCGATTCGGCGCTGTCACGAGAGACGCCAATGATATCGTAGCCCAAATCATCGAAATCGTGCAGATGGGCGGTGAAGTCAGTGGCTTGAGTGGTACAGCCAGGCGTATTGTCTTTAGGGTAGAAATAGAGGATTAGGCCTTTTTGTCTGTTCGCTACTAGCTGTTGTAAGCTGATATCCTCTTCAATGAAGTTTCCGTCTAGTAGGCGCACGAGCGTCACTGGAAAATCAGGTAAGGCGATATTTTCGGTGGTTGGCTTAGCCATAATAAGTTCCTTTTCAGTTGAGATTGGCAAACATTAATGGTAATCATCAAGGCTCAGTTTTGCACTTTGTGCGTTCGTTGGCAACTCATCCACAAAAAAAGACTGACAACCGCCAGTCTTATCTTATGTTTTATATGAATTTAATAGAGTAGAGTCAATATAACAAAAGCTTTAACAAGCCTATAATTCATTACTTTATATTGATACGGGTCAAAATGGCTGTATTAAGAGGGTTTTTGTGGCTGCTTTAAGTCTAAACCTTCAGTACATTGCTGTAAGTCTCGCTGCATTTTTTTCACGTAAGGTAAGCTAGAAGGGTCTTTTTTGTCTTGCGCGTAACTCTCAATTTCCCACATTTGACCGATAGTCATGTTACTACGCACATTAATAGTACAGTTACACAGCTTAGAGGCGGTATTTCTATCGGCAACTTTGTATTTAACCGCGCCACTAATACATTGATTTATATTATCTTTTTTAATGTCAGTAGCGTTTGCTTGCGGCATTGCGAACGCGGCAGCTAAGGCTAGGGGGAGTAATGGCAATAACTTCATAAATATCCTCTTGCAGGTAGTGTCAATTTTTGACTCTGGTATTCAATGTGATTTTATAATTAATAGACAGCTGGATCACTGATATGTGAGTGACTGAATCATTGGTGATATCTCATGTAACCTATATTATATGTAATCTATTCAATTGGCAAAAATGATTGTCCATACGATAGCAAGTATGGTGATAAAAATACAATGGCGACGTGCTGTGTTAATGCAAGCGAATGTTTCGCTAATGTTGATTGATGCCGCTGTTTGATAAAAAGTCAGTATCTCTATCCAGCTTGGTAATGAGTAGGGTCAGTGACGCCAGCTTGAGCAAAGCCTTGGCGACGTAGCGCACAGCTGTCACAAACGCCGCAAGCAAGTCCGTTCACATCTGCACGGTAGCAAGAAATCGTTTGTCCATAATCAACGCCCAATGATAGACCAAGCTCAATAGTTTGAGCTTTGGACAGCTTTTGTAGTGGGGTTTGGATAGACAAGCGATGACCGGTAACGCCCGCTTTTGTCGCCAGATTGGCCATGTGCTCAAATGCTTCGATATACTCTGGACGGCAATCGGGATAGCCAGAGTAATCGACTGAGCTGACCCCAATGACGATATGATTGGCATCAGTCACTTCAGCGACGGCTAGAGCATAAGACAAAAAGATTGTATTACGTGCAGGCACATAAGTATTAGGGATAGCATCGTTATCGATTTCATCGTGCTTTTTATTAGGGAATTTGTCGGTATCGCCGTCTGGTACGATCATGCTGTGATCGGTGAGTGATGAGCCACCAAGCTGGGCGATATCAATGTCGATAATTCTGTGGTTGACGCCTGCTGTCTCAGCAATGCGCTTTGCTGCGACAAGCTCACTATTATGACGTTGCCCATAGTCAAAGCTGACCGCTGTCACCGAGGCATAGCGTGCCTTTGCCCAATACAAACACGTCACCGAATCGAGACCACCTGATAAAAGCACCACGGCATTTTGGTTTTTGTGAAGAGTATCGTTGCTGTTGGACGCTTGATTCATTGAGGGATTCTGCAAAGTAACGTTAGTCATAGTAGTATCTATTATTGGTTTACGAAAACGCCATTTTAGCAAAAATACGGTTATTACAGAACCATGAAGCGATCAATCACGCGTCACAAAGGCGACAAAGCCATATCCAATAATATCCTGATAAAATACAGTCTGTATTACTGTCATCTTTTCAATCTGTTAGCATTATTTGTTATAATCGCAGCTTTTAAAGCAGCGACCATCTCGCATCATTGACGGTGCTTTATAGCAAATCGCTTTATAGTAAAATCATCCTTATAAAGATATTGAGTAACTTATGACCACAGCAACCTTGTTTACGCCAGACAACCCTTCTCAGACCAACGATGTGTCTGATGATATGTCTAATGAAGCAGGCTTTAATCGTTATAGTATAGAGGCCGATGCTGAAGAGGATAGTAATGAGGATAGGGCTGCTGACTCACAAGCACCGACTGAATCAGCGCACTTTCGTAAGCTACAAAAAAAGCTACGCCGGCAAGTGTCTGCAGCGATTCAAGATTTTAATATGATTGAGGACGGCGATGTAGTCATGGTCTGTGTCTCAGGCGGCAAGGACAGCTATACTTTGCTCGATATTTTACTGCTGCTAAAACGTGTGGCGCCGATTCATTTTGATGTTGTGGCAGTCAATTTGGATCAAAAGCAGCCAGGCTACCCAGAGGAGGTGTTGCCTAATTATCTAAATGAGCAAGGAATAGCGCATTATATCTTAGAAAAAGACACGTATAGTATTGTCAAAAGCGTAGTACCAGAAGGCAAGACTTACTGTTCAGCGTGCTCACGCTTACGTCGCGGCTCGCTTTATGGCTTTGCCAAACAAATCGGCGCCACCAAAATCGCTCTAGGTCATCACCGCGATGATATGCTAGCGACTTTCTTTTTGAATCTCTTTCATGGCGGCGCGCTAAAGTCTATGCCGCCCAAGCTTCTTAGTGATGACAAGCAAAATGTTTTAATCCGGCCACTGGCTTACGTACAAGAAAAAGACATCATCGACTATGCGGCGCTAAAGGAGTTCCCGATTATTCCTTGCAATCTATGCGGCAGCCAAACCAACCTGCAACGCGCTATTATCAACGATATGCTACGCGAATGGGATGATGCTCATCCGCAGCGCTTGGCTTCTATTTTTAAAGCCATGCAAAACGTTGCGCCGTCACAATTAGCCGATCGCGAGCTATTCGATTTTGAAACGTTGGCCAGTGAGCGCGATGATAGCGAGCGCTTATTTGAAGGCGATAACATTCAAGTCGGGCAGCAAAGCAGTCTTGATGAGATAGGCTTGCCGACTGAGCCCAAAAAACAAGCTTTTAGCGCCAGCAGCCCAGATAAAGAGCATTCGATAGCGACAAATAAAAGCCAGCAAAGCACAAAGATTCCTACCATTAATCCAGTATTATAATTTGAATAAACGGTGGTTAACTTAATAGTATTTATAAACAAGCTAGCCCTTATAAACAAGCTAGCATTCATAAGAAAGCCAGCTAACCGTGCAAGTTAGCTGGCTTTTGCTTTAAGGACTTTAATAACTCTATTAAGAAGTTTTTTCAAACACCGGTAGCGGATCGAAGCTGACCTCCGCACGCGGCAGTTTTGCCACATCTTGCATACGCCAATCATCACTGCCTTCGTTACTGACTTGTAGATAGTATTTGGCTTTTAAAGGGTCAATGTCCGCTTGCGCGGTATATTTATTAGCGCCTTGATGCTCTAATACCACATCACGATCTTTTTTGATGTCCGTGGCATGAGAGATGGACAAGTTCAGAGTATCAGGATAAGTGACTGGCTCACCGTTCAATAAGGTGCCTGATTGTAGACTCTGCTCGGGATAATTCAAATAAAAAACGATCTCGCCTGTGTCAGAGAACTGCATTTGACCATGCAAATCTAAATCGTAAGTGAGCTTATCACGTGAGACATCGTGATACAAAGTCTTGCCATCCATGTACCAGTCATCACGTACTACGCTATCACGGATTTGATAGGAGTAATACACAAAGAAAATACAAGCCACTACCACAAACGCCGGTAGACCAATAACAAAAATAACCACCATGTAATTCTTGTACCATGGCTGGCTATCTTGATGTTTAAAGTTCGATGAGGAAGTAGACATAAAATACCTATTAATAAAATAGCGTTTAATACATAGATAAATGTCCTACATAAGATAATAGCCACTTATCGAATATAAGACATGCAGTAAATTTAAGCAAAAGATCAGCGCTATGTGAATCATCTTATTGGAAGCGCTGACCCTTATTGGCTACAACTGACCTTGTGTGGTAAAGACATTGTCTTTACTGACTTTATATTGACCATCTTCGCTCTCAACATGCAGCGTCACAGGCGTTTGTCCTGGTTCGACAACTTCTGGGTCCCCATAAATGCTAACGGGCATATCAAAGCTTTCACCAGGCGCTAAAGGAACATCATTGAAGCGTAGCTGCAAACTCAAACCGTCTTCAGGCGCTAAAGTAATCTTGTAAGTATGCTCATCCTGCGTTTTATTGGTGAGTTTGACCACGTAGCTGTTTTCAATCATACCTTGCTGATTTAAGGACGACAGCTGGTTACGGTCGCGGCGTATATCGATCTCTAGTGGCACCCGATCGGTTAGCGCAAAGATTAGACCGCCGCACAGTATCGTCAGCAATGCCAGATAAGCAAATAGGCGTGGACGCAGTACACGGCTCGGCTCTTTTTCGGCCAATTGCCGCTCGGTTGTATAACGAATCAGCCCGCGTGGATAGCCAACTTTGTCCATAATCTCATTACACGCATCAATACAGGCGGCGCACTGAATACAAGCAACTTGCAGGCCATCACGAATATCGATACCAGTTGGGCAGACCTGCACACACATGGTACATTCGATACAGTCACCCAGCTCTTCAGGGTGTGTGCCTTTTTTACGCGCGCCGCGAGGCTCGCCGCGATCGTAATCATAAGAGACAATAAGCGTGTCTTTATCAAACATCACACTCTGAAAGCGGCCATAAGGACAAATATGTACACACATCTGCTCACGCATATAACCGGCATTGGCATAAGTGGCAAAGGTAAAAATAAATACCGATACCCATATCCATGTTGGCCAATCAGGGAAGGGGATAAACCCTATTGTCTGCCAGCTTTGATAAATAAACTCAGTACCTGAGACATAACTGACAAAAGTAGTCGCGGTAATCAAAGAAAAGACAAACCAGATAAAGTAAATCAGCGAGCGCTTAATGATCTTTTTTGGGCCCATTGGCGACTTATCGAACTTGATACGCTTGTTACGATCACCGATCACCCATTTTTCGACATGCTGATATAGATGTGTCCAAATCGTTTGTGGGCAAGCATAACCGCACCATACTCGGCCGGCATAGACCGTTACCATAAATAGCGTAAAGGCAGCAATGATGGCAAATATAGCAACAAAATAAAAATCTTGCGTCAAAAATGTCATACCAAAGATGTAGTAGTGCTGCGAGGGTACATCGAACCAAATAGCTTGCCTGCCGTCATAACGTAGCCATGGTAATAACAAAAACAACGCCAAAAAGAAATACATACTAATGACGCGGATATTTTGATAAAAACCAGTAACAAAGCGAGGATGCACTCGATGTTTAGTCGCATCGAGGTCTATTTGTTGTACAGGGATTTTATTTGGTTGTGGAGCTGACATAAACTTGCCTCTTTTTAAAAAAAGAATCAATTCGCAGTCTGATTAGACGCTATAGAAAATGTTGTCATAATCATGTTGTTATAATCTAAAATAAACACTAAGCTTTAGAGATGACTATTTTAACATTTCCCTTAATATAAATGGGGGTATAAGCGCAAATAGCAATATCGGTAGCACTATAACCTAAAGATATTCAAAGCGCTTGAGTCATAAAAACGAGTGGACTGCTAACTAAAAAAGGAGAACTGCATTAACAGTCCTCCTTTAGTAAAATGCTATTATTTCTAAACTTGCGTTATGATTGGCTTAATTATTGCTCGTGTTAGCAGTAGATCTATCCGAAAGTGAGTAAACATACGCGGCTAGAAGCATAATACGCTCGTTTCCTAACTTAGTTTCCCACTCAGGCATCACACCGGCACGGCCATAACGAAGCGTCTCACGTACGGTCTCACGATCACCGCCATATAACCAAATATCATCGGTTAAGTTTGGCGCGCCAGTAGAGATCATACCTTTACCCTCTGGACCGTGACAAAGCACACAGTTGGTAGGCTCTTTAAATATACTTTCGCCCTGCGCGACTAAAGTTTGATCCAGCTCACCATTGCTGGCACCGCCTTTGCTAGGGGAGAGTGATAGTACATACTCAGCTACCGAACGAATACCCTCTTCACCAAGTTGATCACGCCATGCTGTCATACCACCCACGCGGCCTTTATGTAGTGTCGTCAAGATGTTTTCAGGCGCGCCGCCATACAACCAAGCGTTATCTGTTAAGTTAGGATAGCCTACCGCGCCTTTGGCATTAGAACCATGACAGACCGCGCAGTTTTGTAAGAATAAGCGACTACCGACTTTTAAGGCATTCGGATCTTGCGATAGCTTCTCAACCGCAGGCGCAAGCGCAGCGATTCTATCATCAATCTGAGTTTGCAGATCTGCAGGCGGCTCTTCACTACGACGCAGTGTCGTCTGTAAGCTGTTAAGCTCGTCCAAGACGGCTGTCGCATCACTCGCACCAGCTTTTGCTAAGATGCTTTGCTCAAAGTTATCAGTGAAGATCTGATCGTTAGCTTCAAGCTCACTATATAGCTCGTTTTCTGAGGTCCATGGCACCGTTTCGCCATCAACTTCAACGGTAGCTATACCGTTCCAGTTTGTTGGTTGGATAGCTGGAAAGAAAATCCAGTAAGCCGCGCCCCAAATAATTGAACCAAAAAATATCACTAACCACCATTTTGGTAGCGGTTTATCATATTCTCGAATACCATCGTAACTGTGTCCAGTAGTACCGTCTTCTTCGACATCAGGCTTATATTTGAGCACAAATAATAAGACGCCAAGAATACCGGCCCAACAAGCGATACTGAGTATGGTAATCCAAGAACTCCAAAAGAATGTCATCATTTATCCTTATTGCGCTGCTCATCAGACGAATCATCACGGATATCGTCATCGAGCGCAAGTTGTGCATCTTCTTCGAAGCGTTTTTTGTTTTTTGGCGAATAAGCCCACCAAGCAACGCCTATAAAGGCGATGAAGGCAGCAACAGTTGCAAATGTTTGTAATTCACCAATACCCATTAGCGCTGTCCTTCCATCGCTGTACCTAGTTGCTGTAAATAAGCGACTAGAGCATCAAGTTCTGTAGCACCAAGTACGAGATCAGGAGCGCCTTCGATATCTTCTTCAGTGTAAGGAACCCCAAAGCGATCGCGGAATAAGCGCATTTTGGCTTGCACCTTGACTCCGTCCACTTCGTTAGTGGCAAGCCATGGGAAACCTGGCATAACAGACTCAGGTACTAGCGACCGAGGATCAATCAAATGCTGCTTTTGCCAGTCTTCTGAATAGCGACCACCAACCCGTGCTAGATCAGGACCAGTACGTTTCGAACCCCAAAGAAAAGGGTGATCCCACGTCGATTCTGCCGCACGAGAGTAGGGGCCATAACGCTCAACTTCAGCCCGCAGAGGTCGAACCATTTGCGTGTGGCAAACGTGGCAGCCTTCACGGATGTAAATGTCGCGGCCTTCAAACTCAAGCGCTGTCCAAGGCTCCATTGCAGGAAGCGGCGTATTGACCCCGCCATCCTCTGGATTCTTGTTATCGTATATTAGCGGCACAATTTCGACTAGCGTTGCAAAGCTAATAGCGATAACGATAAAGATGACCAACAAGCCTGTATTTTTTTCAATAATTTCATGCGGTGTACCAGCCATGATCGCTCCTTATACTTTAGCTGTCGAAGTTTGGTCAACACTAGGTTCATGATCCGTTGGGTCAGCGATATCGACAGGCTTTCCTTCAGGCATCTTAATAGTACGATAGACGTTATAGGCCATCACAAACATACCCGATACATATAATAGACCACCAAATGCACGGCCGATATAAGGGAAGTGTGAGAACTCAACCGTATCGACAAAGCTGTATACCAAAGTACCATCAGGGTTAGTCGCAAGCCACATCATGCCTTGACCGATACCTGAAATCCACATCGAGACGATATAAAAAATAGTACCTGCTGTTGCCAGCCAAAAGTGCGTGGTGATTAGACTGACAGAATACATTTTGGGTTTATTATAGATACGCGGTAGCATGACATATATCGAACCAATAGTAATCAAACCAACCCAGCCCAGTGCCCCTGAGTGAACGTGACCTACCGTCCAGTCCGTGTTATGTGAGAGCGCGTTGACTGTCTTAATAGACATCATTGGCCCCTCAAACGTCGACATCGCGTAGAACGATAAAGCGACAATCATAAAGCGAATAATCGGGTCAGTACGTAGCTTATCCCAACTGCCAGACAAGGTAAGAACACCGTTAATCATACCGCCCCAAGAAGGTGCGAATAGGATGATAGAGAACACCATAGCTAGCGACTGTGTCCAATCGGGTAGCGCTGAGTAATGCAAATGGTGACCACCGGCCCACATATATGAAGCAATCAACGCCCAAAAATGCACGATAGACAGACGATAAGAGTAGATCGGACGACCAATCTGTACCGGAACGAAGTAATACATCATCCCAAGGAATGCTGCCGTCAGATAAAAACCAACCGCGTTATGCCCATACCACCACTGCACCATCGCATCGGTCGCACCGCCAAACAGCGAGTATGATTTAAACGCACTAACAGGAATGGCCATGCTATTGACGATATGCAGTAGGGCAATCGTAATGATAAAGGCAGCAAAGAACCAGTTAGCGACATAAATGTGTGAGGTTTTGCGTTTGATAAGCGTGCCAAAGAATACGATAGCATAGGATACCCATACTAAAGCAATCAAGATATCGATAGGCCACTCAAGCTCAGCGTACTCTTTACTTGACGTCAAACCTAGAGGAAGGGTAATAACGGCAGCAACGATAACCGCTTGCCAACCCCAAAAGGTAAACCAAGCTAAATACGGGGCGAACAATCGAGTCTTACAGGTACGCTGTACGATGTAATAAGAGGTTGCGAACAGGGCACAGCCACCGAACGCAAAGATAACCGCGTTAGTATGCAGTGGTCTTAGACGACTAAATGTCAGCCATGGAATGTCAAAGTTAAGTGCTGGCCACGCCAATTGTGAGGCAATGAAAACACCGAGACTCATGCCGACGATGCCCCAGATGACAGCCATAATCGTAAAGAATCTTACGATAGTGATCTCATACTCGCGGTCTATAGGGGCGACTGCTGTGTTTTGTAAACTCATTGGATGATTCCTTTACAGCCTAAATTATCAACAGAATTAACTAAAGCTTTGCGGTATCCAAAAGATAGCAAGGTTAAGAGGCGATGCTATCAGCTGAATAGGGATTGCGGCGCATGCTACTGTCAGGCGTATCTATCACTGTAACGAGGTATTAACTAGTGAGCCAAACTCTTGCTATCTCAGCGTTGACTGAGCGGAAAAATAGCCATAAAGGCCAATAATACTATTGAGCAAAGTAAGGATGATTAATATATCGTTAAAGTTAATAAATCTTGTCATACTCAGACCGTAATTATTCAATTGAATGACTAATTTGGGTTACTAAGTCTGATTATTCAGTTTAGTCGCTAATATTAACTACTAAAATCAGTGGTTAGTTCAATGATTAACTTAGTAGTTATCGTAGTGAGTATCTAAGTATTAAGCTACAGTAACTGGGCTCGTAAATATCGACTAGATAACGATTGACCGAGTATAGACTGAAATATAAGTGGATCTTCATCCCTCTTATAAGCTAATGAAAAGTAGATATATGCTAGCGACTGCTGACAAAAAACACGCTCAGGTAACGTTTAGTTAAAACTCCCGACTCTGTTTAAGGGTATTGTAACGCAATCTTAATCAAATATCATCAAGCTGTTGCCCCAAAATACAAACTCTTTGGTAAATAATTTATCGGACAACTTATCTTAATGGGCTTTTGAAACACAAAATAGCGGCGCCACCTCAGTACTGTTTAAGTCTATTGAGCGCATACTGGCACTGTTATATTTGCATGGGTAAAATAGCATTAAGTGTTGAAGGTATCTGGTTTTTGGCTGATGCCACAAGTAAGACCTGCTAAATAAAAGCTAAGCTATCAATTTTGTAACTATTTGGTCATTAACCATGAGATTGGGTTTTACTTCTAGTCAAACTCACCCTTATAATAAAGGCGTATAAATAGTTTTATGACAATAACTACCACTCAATATACTTGTGTAAACTACCACTCAATATACTTGTGTAGACGCTGTTTATATCAATGTCTATGTTTATAGATTCGATGCGTAGCTTGGGGTCAAATCAGTAAGATGACCTCTGTGTCTATTAGTACCGATGATAAGATAAATATAATAAGTATCAATAATAAGTATTCACTAAGGATAAGAATATGGCGGTTTTTTTAACGGATAACTGGTTTGAAGAAGTAGAAAAAATGGGCAATGAAGCCGGTGAGCTCAACCTTCCTCCTGCACTAGAGAACATGGTAATTAACCTAAAAGTCACAGACGGCGATGAGGTGATAGAAAGTCATTTCGCTAATGGCTTATTGCATAAAGGTTTGAATGCTGAGGCAACGACAACTTTGCTGCTAGACCGTAATATTTTGCAGTCAATCATCACGGACTTCGATATGAATGAGATTATGGGTGCCTTTATGAGTGGTAAAATTCGCGTCGAAGGCGATATGTCACAGCTGATGGCGCTACAAACCGCTCGTCCAAGCGATGAGCAAAAAGCACTATTTAAAGATATCAAGTCAATGACGACGCTGGCTTAGTTTTTAGCGTGGTTTTTAGCGTGTGCTACGCGCTAAAGGGTGTTGAGCGTTATGAGTAATACGTTGCAACTATAGCTCTTTAAAGTCGAAGCCCCTGACAATATTAATCTTTGAAAGTATAAGTTAAAAAAACCCCAAACGTCATGTTTGGGGTTTTTTTATGAAGCATTATTAACGGCGTTTTTAGCTGGCTGATTTTGCTTGTTCGTGCTGATTTTCTTTATAGATCGCTGCTTGTAGCCAGATATTTGCTTGCACATAGTCGTGTACTGCAATTGCTTTTGTCTCATCGGTCTCACAAGCGCCAATACGAACCACAAAAGGATCGGCGTCTTGTTCACGCAGGATCACAACATCAAACAAGATAATAGGCTTACCATGAAAGACAGTTTGCTGCTTGCCTAGCACTTGCCCTTGACACCAAGCTTCATCTTCTTGACCTAAAGTGTCGCCGAATAAATAGGCGCACATATGACCTAGATTAATCTCTACGGGTGCCATCTGCTCTTTTGTCTCAGGTTGCCACTCTGCAATTTGCTGCTGCAGATCGTCAGGCATTTTGCCGTCGTTAGCGGCGACGATATCGTTAAAAGCGCGATGATAGCGAATGGCTTCCTCGTCTTCGACTTTAATCACCTCGTTTTGTTCGCTAATTGAGATCTCATGCGCCCAAGCACTAAAGTTTATAAAGTATGAGGTGCCTTGCTGGTATTGGTGACGGTTGGCAGTATAGAGTTGATCAAACGCATAAATGATACTGCCATCACCGCTACGTAAACGCAGTACGGCATCGTGCGAGTTGTCATTGGCAATAATACGCTCGATTTTGCAGTTCAATCCATAGGGGCTATCGACGCACGGGTAGGCGTTAATGAAGCGTTCTGGTCGACCCTCTTTCATAGCTAAAACTTGATTGATATGGCAGGGCTGATCTTCAGACAATAAGAGACAGCTGTCTGAGGCGCTCACATTGCTATTAAGGCCTTTTGGGATAGCTGCATGCTCAATCATTTGCTGTAACCATTCGGGCACATCCTGACTCATATCATCAGTCAAGATACGCCAATGATCAGCATGACCAGCAGTCTGTTCGTCGGATAAGGTGGTTTTGGTAGGGGCTTGTACGTTTTTATACTGATAATTAATGGTCATGAGAATACTCAAACTTAAAACAGTGATAAGGTTGGATAGTGAGCGCTAAGTATTATGTCATGCATCCAAGCGCATAGAGCACGATATGTTGATATCAATAATATTTATATTATAGTTAAGCGATGCTGGCTGCAATGTCGTCACGCTATCCGTTATACCACAATGATGGGTTAATGACATTTGTCTTTAGCATACAATATATAGGTATGATGGCAAACAATAGCAAGCCCCTGCCAAAAAATAATCATAAACCAAGCGGTTTTGCCAAAAAACCCCATTAGTTTATGCTAATCATTGGCACATATTCATAAAATTGTGTCAAACTATCCCCTTTTTTTGGCAGTCTTATTACTCTATCAGGGTGTTGATGGAGTAAATACCCAGCAGATCTGTCTAGAACCCTATTTATATGCCTGTTTATTTGGTTACAAAGCTTTATTCGTCCTATTCGCCTTATTTGTGTAAGGCTGCGGTCACGATAGAGAAGCGCATATAAATAAGATAAAGAGTTTGACTATGTTTCGTCCTTTAGCATTATTTATTGGCTTGCGTTATACCCGAGCTGAGCGCAGTAACCGCTTTATCTCCTTTATATCTTTGATCTCCATGATAGGTTTGACCTTGGGAGTAGCTGTCCTGATCACGGTACTATCAGTGATGAATGGCTTCGATCGAGAGCTAAAAACCCGCATACTCGGTATGGTGCCGCAAGCGACCGTTACCTCATCTGAGGTGATTAGTGATTGGCAGCCATTAGCTGATCGTATCAAGACTGAAGATCCAGAAGTGGCAGCAGTGGCCCCCTTTATCCAGCTACAAGGTATGCTAACAGCGAACGGTCAAGTCGCGGGTATTATGGTCACGGGTATCGAGCCTGAGTATGAGAAAAACGTCTCCATTATTAATAATCATATGATGGAGGGGGATATTGATACCCTACAAAGCGGTGATTTCAATATCGTTTTGGGTGAGGAGATGGTGCAATCGCTCGGTCTGAGTATCGGTGATAAAGTCACTTTGGTGCTACCAGAGGCTTCGCCATCACCAGCCGGCGTTATACCTAGGTTTAAACGCTTTACTTTGACGGGTATCTTTAATATTAGCCCAGACGTCAATACTTTAGCTGCCTTTATACCGATGAATGATGCAGCAAAGCTATTACGACTACCGGATGGCGCGCAAGGTATTCGCTTGAAGCTTGATGATATCTTCCAAGCGCCCACAGCCGCGCAAAAGGCGGCTAGCATAGCGCCGCCTCAGCTGTATCCTAGTGACTGGACCCAAACCCATGGTAACTTGTTTGGCGCGATCCAAATGGAAAAAGCGATGGTCGGCTTATTGCTGTTTTTGATTATTTTAGTAGCGGCTTTTAACATCGTTTCAAGCTTAGTGATGCTAGTAACAGACAAAAAAGCCGATATTGCTATCTTAAAAACCTTTGGCGCGTCGCCGCGGCTGATTACGCAAGTATTTATGGTGCAAGGCGTAGTAATTGGCGTTATTGGTACAGTCGCTGGGACGATACTAGGGGTGATATTTGCACTGACGGTTAGCGATATCTTGGGCTTTATCAATCAAGCTTTTGGTCTGCATTTATTCGATGCTTATTTTGTCAATTATCTGCCTTCACAGCTACGTATAGTCGATGTGGTATTGATTACTGGTGCTTCGTTTATCCTGAGCTTCTTAGCGACTATTTATCCGGCGCGCCGAGCAGCTAAGATTCAGCCAGCCCAAACATTGCGCTATGAGTAACCAAGGTAGTATGCAACTGTAACAGGATTGTCGATTGTCGATTGTCTAGATTATAGTTTGATTTAAATACAAATAATGATACAAACCGGACGCTATATTAGCCTAGACATCAGTGTCGATATAGAAGCGGTAAGCTATTAAAGAATAAAGGAAGCGCTATGTCAGTTATTTTGAAGGCAAGCAATATTAACAAAATCTATGATGATGGAGCGGTACACACCCAAGTACTCACGGGTCTGGATCTCAATATCAGCGCCGGCGAGCGTGTGGCTATCGTCGGTACTAGTGGTTCGGGTAAAAGCACTTTGTTGCACTTATTAGGCGGCTTGGATACGCCCACTAGCGGTGAGGTGTGGCTACATGGTCAGCGTCTTAACGATATGAATGAGACAGAGCGCGGTGCGATGCGTAATCAGTATCTGGGCTTTATTTATCAGTTCCATCATCTGTTAGCTGAGTTTACCGCTATCGAAAATGTCGCTATGCCGCTACTGATGCGCCCAAAAATATCGACTACTGAGGCGCGTCAGCAAGCGATTGAAATCTTAGAAAACGTAGGCTTAGGTCATCGTTTAGAGCATCGGCCTGGCGAGCTATCTGGCGGCGAGCGTCAGCGGGTAGCGATTGCTCGTGCACTGGTAACTAAGCCATCGCTGATTTTGGCCGATGAGCCGACGGGTAACTTAGATTATGATAATGCGCAAAGCGTGTTTGGGTTGTTATCAGAGCTGCAAAGCACAATGAAAACCGCGCTGCTTATGGTGACTCATGATCGCAGCTTAGCCGCGCTTGCCGATCGTCAGCTGTTATTGCGTAATGGTCATTGGGAAGACTATTAAGGTGCTCGTTTATTAAGTTATTAATTTACTAAGTCATTAAGTTGCTCGTTTACTAAGTTATTAGGTCATATCGAAGCAACTTAGCCGCCAGAAAAGCTACGATAGCAATAAATAGTCGCTGTTGTTTTTAACATCAATCGATAGTATCGTTTTGCTATTATTTACTTTTGAGGAGTGACATTATGGATAAGGGAGATGACCCAATTGCTGCTTTTGGTAGTGCAGAAGAGGGAGATGAGCCTTTACTGCCTTATATCGATGTTCAAGCATTTGAGCAAGTCGATAGAGAGGCACAAAAAGAGCAATTGGCTGCCATTTTTGATGCGATTACTTTAGCGGGGGTGGATTATTATTTAGAAGTACAGCAAACGCCGACAGCTAAGCAATATACCTTAACCAAAAATGACAAGGCCGTCACCACGCAGGTAATGGATAATAATTTTAAAGATAATATCCTCGAGGCATTGGACGAGCATCAAAACAATTAGCATGATTTAAAGCATTAGTACATCAAGGTTTAGGCATCTTGTCGGTTCGCAGGCGTTGACGCTTTTGCCAACTGCTGACAGTCTTATAACGCCAAATGCCTTTGAAGGCTAAGCCGCAGATAATACTACTAACAATAGCTAAGATAGTCAGACCAAGACAAAACGCAGTAATCGATACTGCACCTTTATAAGTGATAAAAGGATTGGCACCGTCCGACAATACCCATAGACTAAAATCAGCAATCATCCTACCAATCAGCCGTAAGCTAATCATCGGCACATCAATAATCTTTGCGCCAATATAATAGCCTGTGTAAAAGATGGGCAGCGTCGTCAGCGGGTTAGTAATCCAAGTCAGACCCAGCGCCATAGGCACATTTGCGCGAAAAATAAGCGCACCGATTAAGGCCAGTAGCATCTGGCCCGGTAGCGGAAAAAAAGCGCTAAGCACGCCGATATACACCGCTTTATTTAAGCTGTGGCGATTGAACTGCCACAATCTAGGGTCGCCTAAATGCGGCGCAAAGAACTTTAAGCTGCGGCTTTGTAAGATTTGTTCAGGAGTAGGAAGTAGGTTCTTCAGACGTTTTTTTGACACATGCCTGCCTTTAGTCGTTAATTACAGCCCGCTGCTAAAAAATAAGCCAATCGGTAGGCAATTACGTTGTAAGTCAAAAGTATATCATTATTAATAGTGCTATGATGAGGGGATAGCGACTGAAAGCTTATGAATAAGCTGTTGATAAGTGTTTTTACCGCGATACTTTATTACAAAATCTTTATTATAGCGATTTGGTTATAAAATAGTATAAGGTAATCGTAATAAAGGCACAAATGCTATGGTCAGCGCCAAGCTTAGATAGCGAACCGCTATTGCATCGGCTCTATGCTTAATCCTAGCATAAATTCACATTAGCGAGCGAGGATGTCAATGTATTGGGGAGTTGGCGCGCTAATAATAAGTGTGATGGCAGCTGTATTGACCAAAGCTGCGACTATACCCTTGCCGCAGAGCTTCGCTTTCTTAGATACTAGTCACTATCTGCTTTTACCTAGTCTACTTATCATCATTACGATTCTACTCATCTTATTAAATCAGCGTCTAAGCTTACCTTCATCAGATACTTCTGTTAACAGTCCCCCAAAACTATCTTCAAAATCAGCCTCATCAACTGCTCGTATACTTAGCTTGCTTCAACCGCTGCGCTATCTAATTGTAGCAATCTTGGCACTAGCCTTAATCGTTGGTAGCTTGCTACAAGCGCTTACTGCTCATCAGCAGTTAGAGCGTACCAAGATAACAGCGTCCGAGCGCGTGCAAGCCTGGGTGACCATTGAAGGCATCAGTGATAGCGTGTACGACGCGACGATGAATAGCGGCTATCGGCAGGTCGCGACTTTAAGCGAGATAGTGCCGTTAACCGACGATCTTAGTGCTGAACAGTTGGCTAAAAAAAGCGTTGAGAGTAAGGCGGATGATATCCTGCAGTCAGGTGGCGCATCATCGAATCAGCGGGTACTGCTAAGTTTATATCCCAATAAAGCCAATGATACTGCTAGTGTCGCTAGGTTAAATCGCTTACAGCCGGGCGAGCGCATATTGATGAGCTTAACGCTCGCGCCATTAGTCAGCTCCGAGCAAGCGCTCAATAACCCAACTGGCTTTGATAGCTATCGCTGGCTACGTGCCCGTCACATCGATGGGACTGCGACGATTATTGCGCTCAGCTCAGCCGCTACTAGCTATTCGAATCAGTCGACGAGTGCAGCTAGTACTGTTAGTGATTCGGCCTCTAGTTGGTCGCGGCTGCGTAACACTATTGATAACTGGCGTTTGCAGTTACGTCAGCACTTTTATCAAGACTGGTCTACTAAAAGTGCTGCGAAACAACAAGCAGATGCAGTGACGTTGAGTTTGCTGACCGGCGATCGCAGCTTAATCAATCGCGAAACCAAAGACCTGTATCAGCTTGCTGGCATCTCGCATCTATTAGCGATCTCAGGGACCCATGTGCTGTTTTTGGCGATTATATTAGCTGCTATGGTAGTGATGCTGGTCGAGCGCTTTTATCCGGCACTTTATCGCCTGCTGCCGCGCTGGCAAGTACGCTGGTGGGTGATGATAGCTTCCGCTTTTATTTATGCCTTATTTACCGGCTTTGATGTGCCAGCGGCGCGCACCGCTTGGATGTTATTAGCGATAGGCTTAGTACGTCTGACATTAGTGCCGGTCAGTACTCTGCAGGTATTGTTAGCTCTAGCTATCCTAATGGCTTGGCTAGATCCGTATGTGTTATGGCAAGCCGGCTATTGGCTGTCGTTTATTGCTGTTGCGCTACTGCTGAGCTATGAGGATAAGCTGACAAATCAGACTTCGGCTGCGACTAGCTCCTCGTCCTCCGTTATGGCAGCTCAGTCAGTTAAGATCGGCTATAGCTCCAATAGATTAACTGATATGCACAGTAAAGGTTGGCTATTATTTAAGCGTCTCTTTAGATTACAGTTTTGGTTATTTATAGCGCTACTCCCCATTACTTTATTACTGTTTGGCAAGGCATCGTTATGGGGTCTTGTCATTAACCTATTTGCTATTGGCTTATTCGGCTGGATTATTGTACCGCTGAATCTTTTAGCAGGTTTGTGCTATTTAATCTTACCAAGCAGTGCTGATGGCATTTGGGCAGTAGTCAGTGCCATTGTCTATCACTTACATCAATTAATCGAGTGGCTGACGACGCTGCCTGTGCTAGGTAGCGCTTGGTTATACACCCCCGTTAACTTCGCTATGTTACTAATGGCAGCACTCATGCTTTTGCCTTGGCTATTACCGCGAGGGCTTATAAGTCGCTGGGTGTCCTTAGTACCGCTGACGATTTTATCGATGACAATCTATAGTAATCAGCAGTCTTTCTCGCAGACGCCAACGCTTTATATACTACCGACAGGCGATCGTTACATAACAGCGGCGGTATTGCTTTATCCCGCTGATAAAAACCAAGCCGAGCAAAACGATGCTAATAAAAAATCATTAGATCAAGATAAGATAAGTTGGCTGTTTTTGGCCGATCATAGAGCGCAAGGCAAGCGCACTAGGCCAAGTACGCTGAGCGCTGAAAGATTAGCGGAGCAGCTAGAGCAGCAACTACGTACTCTAGCGATTAAAAGTCTAGACGGTATTGTTGTCCAAAGCAGCATGGTCCAAAGCAGCGCGGCCCCTATGGCGACTCAAATGTCTTCTACATCGGCAGCAAGTAGTCGTCAGTTAGCTTCGCAAGAATCATCTTTGTTACCTTTGAGCGTAACACTATTAAGCCAGCAGCTACCGACAGCGCAGTATTGGCAGGCAGGTCGCCATGAGCGACTGCAAGCGCGACAAAGCGTAGCAACAACAACTGACGATAACCGAATTATCAGCGCGCAAGACTGTCAGCAAGGTAAGCAGTGGCAAGCGCCAAACGGTCAATTAAGACTGCTGGCGCTCACTGGTTGGAATGAGATTGATGACGCTAGCATTTGGGATTGTAGTCTAGCTATCGTCAGTCAATCGCCGATTACCGTTGTGCATTATAATGCTAGCAACCCTCAGCAGCCTATTAAAGCGAGCGTGCAGATGCTTGCCAATGATAAAGCCTTAGCTGATTTGTCTGGTTTGTCTGATTTGTCTGGGACTGCTGGGAATAATAGGATTTCCAGTAATGCTATTTCAAGAAATACTGAAGTGAATGATGCTGTTTTAAATAGTACTGAAACTGAAGACACCGCTTTATCACGACTCATTCTCGATGTCGCCACCCATAAGCGCAGTTGGCAACTGTGGTCACTATTATGCGCCGCTGAGCCTTTAGCCTTTAATATGAGCCAAGCAGATTTTAGTGCAACAACTTGGCTTAGTCATAGTCGCTCTGCGGTAACGGCACCGATATTAATAGCGCAGCAGACTAAGCAAGTACTGACTTATGATGAGCAGCCCTTGGAGGTGGCGCTAGTAACTGAGGCTAGTAACTGAGACTCATGAATAACTATAGTCAAGAGCTAGTGAATAGTTAGTCAGTAGGCAGTGAATAGCGAAACCATTAGGCAGACTATAACAGTATCGCTGCAAAATGCTGCAATAAGGTCACATTCTACTATTGAACCTCAGTGACAATGTCACCATACTTAGCAAACCCTCAATCAGTTATAATTCGACGCGCTTTTATAGACGATATAGTTAAATCACTTTAAAATCGATGCAGTGCATCTAGGATAATTTTGCGCAGCCTCTGGCTGCAACGACACAGCACGCAAGGAAAATTAATACCAGTTGCACGTTGATATTGAGCGTATCGACTTTATTTTGAACTGACTATAGTTGTATTTTGCTCTTGATCGATCTTACCTAGGAAGTTATATGCCCAACTGGCCACCAGACCCTAATAAACGCCCTAAAAATTCGGCAAATCAGCCGGCACCGCTGCAGCAAGTACCGGCCAATCAGCCCAGCGGACAAGAATGGCGTCTTATCGAAAAAACCTTATTAGCTAGTGTTGAAGAGCAGCGCCGCTCAAGGCGTTGGAGTATCTTCTTTAAGCTGCTTACCTTTGGTTATATTTTATTATTATTCTTCACTTTTAGCCGCGGTTGTAGCACCAAAGCGCCTACTGGGCTAGAAGGCATGGATACCAGCTCACCGCATTTGGCGGTAGTAGAGCTGCAAGGCGTTATTAGTAATGCCGATATTGCCAATGCTTATGATGTGAACGAAGCTTTGACCCGCGCATTTGAAAACCCCAACTCGAAGGCCGTGGCTTTAGATATTAACTCTCCTGGCGGCTCGCCGGTACAATCAGATGAGATCTGGCAGACGATGATAGATTTGCGCGCTGAGTATCCTGATAAGAAGCTCTATGCCGTCATCGGTGATATTGGTGCTTCTGGCGCTTATTATATTGCTTCTGCAGCTGATGAGATCTATGTGAATCCTTCAAGTCTAGTCGGCTCTATCGGCGTCATTATGCCAAGCTACAATATCGAAGGACTAATGGACAAAGTAGGGGTGGAAGATCGCACTATTACTGCTGGCGAATACAAAGATATCTTAAGCTTATCGCGGCCGCTGACAGATTATGAAGAGCAGCACGTCGAATCGGTGTTAGCCAATACTCATAAGCACTTTATCAATGCAGTAAAAGAAGGTCGCGGCGATCGCCTCAAAGACCCTGAAGCCAATAAACTATTTTCAGGGCTGTTTTGGACCGGCGAGCAGTCTATTGCTTTGGGGCTAGCAGACAAAAAGGGTAGTATCACAAGCTTAGAGAAGCAGCTTGAGCTTGATAACGTAGTCAATTACAGTCCTGTAGACCCGTTTCAGTTATTTATGGATCGCTTTGCAGTGAAACTAGGCGCAGGGGTCGGCTCAAGTATTAACCTTGATGTATTAGGGCAGCAAGAAGGCAATGCTGAGATGCGCTAAGGGTTTGTATATTAACTTAGTTTTGACTCTATCAGTATCCGGGCTGAGCTAGTAAATAGCTCAGCCTTTTGCTATAACTAAGTTTGGTTTTAGTCGTTGTAATCCACCATCCTATAAATATATTTTAATAATCAAAATAATAGAGAGCTTACATGAATGAGAATGACCACAAGGCGCAGAGATTTGCCTCCTTGCCCGTATCAAAGCTAACCCAAAAGCCAGTGCTACATTTCGCGCATGCTAATGGCATGCCAAGCGCCGTTTATGCGCCTTTTTTTGACGGGCTTGCTGAGTTTTTCACGATTGAATACATCCCTATGCTAGGAGAGACAAGCGGCTATCCGGTAGACAATAATTGGCGCAGTCTGACCCAACAGGTCATCGATAGTGTGGCAGAGTCGTGCAAGCGTCATGGCGTCACACAAGTCGTGGCAGTTGGCCACTCTTTGGGCGCGCTGTGTACGTTGCAAGCGCTGTACCGGGCGCCTAAACACTTTAATCAAGCCGTGCTGATGGATCCGCCACTGATATATGGGCGGAGTAGTTTTTTGATGCATGTGGCAAAGACGCTAGATAAAGTGCCGATGATGAACCACCGCTTGATGGACAAAATGTCACCTTCCGGTATCTCAAAACATCGCCGCGATGTTTGGGACAGCCGTGATGACGCTTATGAGCAAATGCGTCATAAAACCTTCTTTAAGAATTTTGATGAGCGTAGCTTTCAGGGGTATATCGAGCACGGCTTACACGAGCGCGCTGATGGCAAAGTAACGTTAGCGATCTCCAAAAAGAATGAGGTGGCAGTGTTTCGAACCAATCCATCCATGTATTGGCTGACTCCTAATGAAGGACCTAAGCCGCCTGCTCAGCTCATCATTGGTGAGGAGAGTATATTTTTGAAACGTAAATTCCCCCAACAAGTCAAAGCGCGTTTAGGGATAGACTTTCAGACGCATGCTGGCGGTCATATGTTCCCGCTTGAGCACCCAGAGTCCGTATCAGCATTGGTGCTTGATATCATTGAGCAGCAGCTGTCTCAATAGCAGTATATCTTAATACTTAAGCTGTTTTATAAAATGGCGTCGCTTATTATTTTTTGAGTTCTTATCTATGTCGAAATCTGCAAACTCACTAGACGCTATACCGCAAACAGCAAAAACGCCGCTATTTTCTTTATGGGAAGCGTTAGCACTGCTGGTGGCAATGGTGTTTGCTTTTTTTGGTAGTCAGCTATTAGGTATCTATATCGCCGGCAAGCTATTACTACCTTCTACTAAATCCCAAACAGCGGCTGACCTGTTTTATTTTGCTAGCGGCAATGGCACCATCGTTAGTAGCTCGATTGTCTTTAGCGGTGTATTTTTGAGCATTTTAATAGCGCTTATTATTCGCTTAAAAGGCGCGCAAGTTAGTGATTATTTAGCGCTCAAGTCGTTCTCACTAAAAGTCGCTATCGGCAGCTTTGGGCTACTATTACTGTTTATGATTGGTAGTCAAGCGCTGACATATTGGTTGGATAAATCCCCTTCGTTGTTCGTTGATCCTTTGTATGATTCGGTCAGCTCGGTATGGCTGTTAATCATTGCGATGGTGGTGATCGCGCCTATCTATGAAGAGCTCGTGTTTCGAGGTGTTATTTGGTCTGCGCTCAAGGAGCAGTTTGCCATAAAGTTCGATAAAACAGAGCTATCAAAAGCTGAAGGTCTAGCACAGTCAGAAGCGCACGGCGCACTGATGGCAAGTTTGATTACCAGCTTAGTGTTCGCGTTGATGCACTTGCAGTATGGGCTATATGAGATCAGCACTATCGTCGTGCTCGCCTTAATATTTTGTTATGCGCGCTACAAGTCAGGTTCTCTTTTTTTGCCGATAGCGCTGCATATCTTTAATAACGGCTTGGCGATGTGGCAGTATCTAGCGCTAGCTGCTTAACTTGATGCGCTTTTATGACTGATTTAGGTTCTAGCTTAACGAATGCTAAGGTTAGTTTTTATCAGCTGATAAGCTTTTACGCGTACGTAACGCTAATTAAATTCCAGGATTTAGCGCGAGCACTTCCGTGGCAGCTCGTTCAATATCCTCAATCGTCAAGCTAGGTTTACCACTCAAAGCCTGTCGCCATCTGCGCGCGCCACTTAAGCCTTGAAACAGACCCAAATAATGCCGCGCCATCGTCGGTAGTGCTTCGCCAAGCTCGATCTGCTGACGCAAGTAAGGGTACATCTCAGCCAAGATATCAGAGCGTTTTGGTGCAGGCTCGCCCCATAAGCTATTCGCTTCTGCGAGCAAATAAGGGTTTTGATAAAAAGCGCGGCCGATCATCACCCCATCGATGTACTTTAAGTGCTCTGCGATATCATCGACGCTTTCGATACCGCCATTAATCTCAATATCAAGCTCAGTAAACTCTTGCTTAAGCCGGTAGACATCCTCATAGCGCAGTGGCGGTATCTCGCGGTTTTGTTTGGGGCTCAGACCTTGTAGCCAAGCGGTACGCGCATGAACGATAAAGCGAGTACAGCCTGCCGCTGCTACAGTTTCAACGAACTCTTTCATAAACTCATAACTATCAAAATCGTCGATACCGATGCGATGCTTGACTGTCACTGGGATATCGACCGCTGCTTGCATATGCTTGACTAAATCTGCGACCGTAGCGGGCTCTGCCATCAGGCAAGCGCCTATCTTGTTATGCTGCACGCGATCAGAGGGGCAGCCTACATTGATATTGACTTCATCATAACCATGCTGCTGAGCAAATTCGGCGCATTGGGTCATATCCGCATTATCAGCGCCGCCTAATTGTAAAACAATAGGATGTTCGCGCTCATCAAAACTCAAGTGCCGCGCGCGGTTCCCGTATATGAGCGCTCCTGTGCTGATCATCTCGGTATACAGATAAACGTGCGGATTAAACAGGCGCGCAAAATAACGATAATCAGTCGTTGTCCAGTCAATCATTGGTGCAACGGATAAGCGTTTATTGGTCATATCTATCATAACTATAGAACTCTTTTTTAAAGCATTTTTAAAGCATTGCAGCGATGTGTATGATTTTAACTAGGTATATAGTAGGTTGTCGGGAATATTATCCGGCGCAGCACTCATTTTGATACGGTTATTTTAATCAAGCATTGAGGCCTGCGTAATAGTACTATATTTATTTCAAATCGAATCGATGGTAGCGTTGACATCATCTTTATCATTCACAGCCAAAGTATATAGCGCTATTAAATCACTCGGTTCAGTTGTCTCGATTCTGGTAGATGATAAAAATATAAACCAACCATAATACTCATCGCACCGATAAAAGCGATATACAGAGCAGGCGAGATGCTGATATAAAAGGTGGCATAACCGAGTGCAAAAGGCAGCAGGCCGCCCACGATCGCATACATCACATTATAAGACAAAGCGAGACCCGTCAGGCGTACATTAGTCGGAAATAACTGTACGAAAATAGCCGGTATCATGCCTACAATGCCAGCAAAAAACCCAAGTAGAGCGTACATAATCAAGATGTAATCGCCGCCAGTTTGCAGGTGATAATAAAAGGCAAATATCTGGCCGATTAATAAAATTGATCCGAAAACCAAAATTTTACCAAAGTTTTCGTGGTTGGACACAATGCCATAAAAGACACAGCCAAAAATCATAAAGACAATGCCCAAACTATGCGAAAAAACAAACAGATCATTATCTAAACTAAAGCTTAACTCGATCAGGCTTGGCAGTAGTAAAGCCACTACCGTCGTGATGCTAGCAATCATAAGGCTGAGTAAGAGGCCCAAAAAGATAGAATGCTTGCAGTACTTAAATAATAAAGTGAGCGGCTGCCTAACGCCTCGTAAAGGTTTTCGGGTTTGCATCTCAATAAAAAACGGTGATTCGTTAATGAAGCGCCATGCCAGTAGAGGTAAGAAGCTTAGCAGAGCAGCGACAGCAAAGGGTACACGCCAGCCATAATCCAACATCTGAACAGGCGTCATCGAGCCGTTTAGCCAGACAAAAAAAGCGTTAGAAAATAACACGCCCACAAAAAAGCTTGCTGTCACATAGCTACAGGCCACCGATAGATACTGACGCGGGACTTGCTCAGCAACATAAATCCAAGCCAAAGGCACATAAACGCCAAACGCCATTCCCTGTATTAGGCGCAAAATAATAAATAAGCTCGGGGCTATTACGCCCCACTGAGCATAAGTCGGTAGTATTGCTATACCTACCATACAAAGCGCGGTTGCAAGCATACTTATAAGCAATAAGGGCTTACGTCCCTTCATATCGCCATAGCGACCAAACAAAATGCCGCCAAGCGGACGAGCCAAATAACCGACAGCAAATAATCCAAGCCCTTGTAGGCGAGTCATGCCAGAATCGATATTGGCTGGGAAAAAAGCAGAAGAGATATAATCTGCCATATACAAGTAAATCAAAAAGTCAAAAAAAGTGATAGCACTCGTCAAGCAGACAAAAATCACCATGTTTTTATCTTTACCAGACATGAGCGCATATTGAGGGCGAGAAGGCATGGTCGATTATTTTCCCATATACAAGCAAAGCATTACAACGGCCATCACAATGGCCGTTGACGATAAATAAAAAGTTAAAATTGAGCGAAAATAAAACAGAGGGTAGATAAAAGGGTGTTGTACATTATTTTAGATTAAAGCTTATTTATAGCAGCCAATCGATAGGTAACCACGACATAATAGTTAGCCAAATATGATCGGATAAGTCCACTCGCGGCTCAGATTCATAGACCTTTTTCTCACCATTTTCCATAGTGTGCCACTGCAAGTGATTATCATCGGTTAATTTGACTTCATAAGCTTGGCTCAATAAGTCGTCACTGAGCGCTTCATGCAGCTGCCGCGCCAGCTCATCGTCATTGATGATAACGCCCATCTCTGTGTTAATATTCGCTGAGCGTGGATCGACGTTATAGGAACCAATGAAGACTTGATGATCATCAATAGCAAAGGTCTTAGCATGCAAGCTAGTTGAGGACTGACTGCGCGCTTTCCACAGCTTGTTTTCGCGATCCTCTTCACTAGCAGTAGATTTTAGCTCATATATCTTGATACCGGATTTGAGTAGCTTAGGTCGCCACTGGCTATAGCCAGAATGTACAGCGGTTACATCGGTGGCATCAAAAGAGTTGGTCAGTATCTTAATATTAATGCCAGAGTCGGCCAGCTCTACTAACGTATCGACACCATCTTTGGTGGGAACAAAGTAAGAAGAGATGATCGTCAGCTCTTTATCAGGGCGCCCAAGCAAGGTACGTAGCTGCTGCACTAGATTGGTATCGGCAGGGACAGACTTGGTAAGCTTACCGACATCGTCACTCAAAAACTGCATATCCGTCCAGCGAAAAGGAATGCGCTTATTTAATAAATCAGTATCGATAGAAGAGTCCGCAATCGCTGACTTATATACCGATAAGCTGCTTTGGTTATCACTTTTCTCATTGGTACCGAGCTGATCGAGTCCCTCGATAAAGTCCGTCGGCCCATCTTCATCTAAAGTTACTAACGTCTCGATATCGTAAGAGATAGGCGCGGACCAGTAACTGCCAAAGCTATTATCAATATCTGCGACTACTTTCCCAATAAGCAGCACATCTAAATCAGCAAATTGACTGTTTTGATCATTACTTAAGTATTCGTTACCAATATTGCGGCCACCGATGATAGTGATTTGCTTATCAAAAGTCATGCTTTTATTATGCATGCGCCGGTTGATACGAGGCAGACCAGTGACGAAGTTGAGCGCTTGAAACTTACGGTGCATCAAAGGGTTAACAATTCTGACCGCTGTATTAGGGTGGCTTGAAAAACGTAATAACTGCTGATCAAGCGCGGCGCTGCTATTAAAGTCGTCTATTAATAAGCGCACGATAACGCCGCGCTCAGCCGCTTCCCATAAGTCTTTTAGCAGCAACTGACCGGCCTGATCATCATGCCAGATATAATATTGCGCGTCGATGTTGCGCGTCGCCATATCGGTCAATATGCTACGAGAGGCAAACGCATTGGCGCCTGTGACAATCGGATGATACCCTGATAAATCAGGATGGATTTTATTTTGCTCACTAATGGTCGCGACTAAGTCAGTATCATTATTGGCATTGGCGGTATCATCAGTTTCGGTATTGACGTTGCTATCTTCCATACCTGAGTCCAAACGTGAATCTGGAGTGATTGGCTCATCTTGAGCCTTTGTCTTATTAGTATACATAGCATTAACCCGCTCAGAGAGCTCTTTGCTCTGTGCTAAGTGCGGCTGCTGCGGTAAGCTTTGACAGCCAACCAAACTCAATGACAACCCAAGAGTAAGGCTCATCGTCAATTTACTAGAATAAACATCCAACATCGACATCATAAGATGGCCTTAATACACTCAAAAGATTGGCTGAGCGGTCTACACCGCGGCTTTAATTAATAGTAATACGCAGTAACAGCAACATCAGTATTAATATCAACATCAACACTGTACTAGTATGACGCTACAGATAATCATATCTTGCTTAGCAAATATATTGTTGGAGCAATCCGCACAGATATTTTTGCCAAGCTTAGCAGGTACAAAGGTATCTGCCTATAAAAAATACGTTAAATTTTTTAATCCGTAGCAGCGGCTGGTGAATAACCAAAAGTTAGAGCCTAGTGACGAAAAAAAGCGTAGTAGGTGTCTGAAAAGCGCAGTCATGATATGATATTGTGCAGTTTAAAACGTTTACCAATAGTAGTATCGATTCTCCTTGCAGCCTCAACCCTCATTACGGAATACTTATGAGCCAATCGCCAGCACAACAAAATAGCAACGACAGTGGTTTGGAAAGTAGCAACGACAGTGGTTTAGATAGTAACTGGCGCTCAGATGCCTTAGATCTAAGCCTCGATTATGGTATGCAAACCGTCGCCGTACGTGCCGGACAGCATCGCACCGATGAAGGTGAGCATTCTGAGGCTATCTTTACCACCAGCTCCTATGTCTATGAGTCGGCGAGTGATGCCGCCGCACATTTTAATGGTACTAAGACGGGTAATGTCTATTCGCGCCATACCAATCCAAGCGTGCGTACCTTTGAGCGCCGCCTAGCTGCGCTTGAGAATGGCGAGCGCGCAGTCGCCACCGCCTCTGGCATGGGCGCTATTTTGACTATGTGTTTGGCTTACCTAAAAGCAGGCGATCACTTGCTGGCAGCCAATCAGCTGTTTGGCTCGTCTATTGGACTGTTCAATAATTATATGGCTAAATTCGGCGTCGAGGTCAGTTACGTTGACTGCTTTGACAACGATGCTTGGGCCGCGGCCGTGCAGCCAAATACAAAGCTCATCTACTGCGAAAGCCCGAGTAACCCGCTAGCGCAAATCTGCGATATTGGCTTTTTAAGCACGCTCTCAAAGGCCAACGATGTGCTATTGGTTGTTGATAACTGTTTTGCCTCTCCTGCTATTCAGCGCCCGCTAGACTTAGGCGCGGATGTGGTGATTCACTCAGCGACTAAATATCTAGATGGACAGGGCCGCGTGTTAGGCGGCGCTTTAGTCGGCAGCGACAAGCTGATGCAGGAGGCGTTCACAGTAGTGCGCTCAGGTGGTATCAGTATGAGTCCTTTTAACGCTTGGGTATTTACCAAAGGTCTTGAGACGCTCAAACTGCGTATGCAAGCTCACTGTCATAATGCCAATCAGGTCGCTGAGTTTTTGCTGAATCATCCAAACGTTAGCACTGTGCATTTCTCTGGGCTAAAAGACCACCCAGCGCACAAGCTTGCAACACGCCAGCATCATATGGCAGACGCTTATGGCGCGATTATGGGTTTTGAAGTCAAAGCGACCGATTCTGCTAATGGTACGCAAAATGGCAAAGCTGCTGCTTGGCAAGTGATAGATGCGACACAAATGATATCTATCACCAACAATCTAGGCGATGCTAAGACGACAATCACCCACCCTGCGACGACGACGCACTTTCGCTTAACTGCTGAGGCTCGCGCTGAGGCAGGTGTTAATGATAGCCTAATTCGACTGTCTGTAGGGCTGGAGGATGCTGAAGATATTATCAAAGATTTGGCTCGCGGCTTAGACAGTTTATAAAGATAACGCTATAATTAGCTTAACGTTTTATTTTTATCTAAATTCACCCGGATTACAAAGACAAAGAGAGTATTATGAATATTCAAGCCTTGATGCAACAAGCACAATCCATGCAAAAGAAAGTCGAAGCCAACGTTGAGACCGCCAAAAAAGAGCTGGCCAATAAAGAAGTGCAGGCAGAAGCGGGCAGTGGCCTTGTCAAAGTGACGATGACCGGTCGCCATGTGGTTAAGCGTTTATCTATCGACCCTAGTCTTTTAGAAGATGAGCCTGATATGATCGAAGATCTAATCGCCGCTGCTATCAATGATGCTGTTCGTCAGGCCGATGATCTGTACGAAGAGACAATGGCTGGCGCGACCTCAGGTATGGGTCTACCACCAGGTATGCAAGGTATGTTCTAAGCGATAACTCATTGCTAAATAACATAAAAAGCGTATAAATACTGACTGTAGTAGTCAATAGATGGGGTTGTTATCGTAACGATACGACCCCATTTTTATAACTAGAGATTAAGTTATAGCGTCCGTTTTTATAATTGCAAAAGGATAATAATTTGCTTACTGCCAAATTCGATCAGCTAGTCAAGCAGCTGCGTATATTGCCTGGTGTCGGTCAAAAAAGTGCTCAGCGTATGGCGCTGCATCTGCTGAGCAAAAAGCGCCCGCAAGGCATGGCGCTAGCACAAGCTCTAGACGAGGCGATGCGTGAGATTGTGGAGTGTCAGCGCTGTCATAGCTTCAGTGATGAGAGTATCTGCCCGCTGTGCCAAGACCCAAGACGCGATAATACCCAGCTTTGCGTGGTCGAGACTGCCGCCGATGTGATGGCTATAGAGCAAACGGCGGGCTACCGCGGATTATACTTTGTATTGGGCGGTCACTTGTCGCCTATCGATGGCATTAGCGCCGATGATCTCAATATCGATCAGCTGGTCTGGCGGGTCAAAGACGAGCCGGTAGATGAGCTGATACTAGCGACTGGCACGACGGTAGAGGGGCAGACGACGGCGCACTTTATTAGTGAAGCGGCCAGTCGCCATGTCAAAAAGGTCACGCGCCTAGCACAAGGGGTGCCAATGGGCGGTGAGCTTGAGTATCTCGATAGTATGACTTTAGGCCAAGCGCTACAAAACCGCTCTTTTTTATAATGCAGCGTTTTTTTATTCGTTGACGACTCAGTAGACTAGGCGTTATGCCTAGTTTTTTATTTTTGAAATAAATGACACTCGCCCAATTAATACGCCGATATTGTTATAATCGGCTCATTAACTTTTCAATTTAAGCAGGTATCTGCCCGTGTCTAACTCCTCTTTGACAACGCTAACCACTTCGCAAGATGATATAGCTACTGATAATAACACTATAGATCCGCTTGATAATCCAGCCATTTCTGCATCAAACGCCTTGCCTACAAAGCCTGATATTGATGCTTTACTTGATAGCGCTGATGAGCTACCGGTGACTTGGATCAAAGAGCAGTCCCAATTGACACCCGTCATTGAGGCTTTGAAAAGCTGTGGTCGGGTGGCACTGGATACGGAGTTTATCAAGCGCGATACTTATTATCCGCGCTTGGCTTTGGTGCAGATAAACGTAGGCGAGCATATCTATTTATTAGATGCCCCGCAGTTACAGTTACAGGACGTCTGGCAAGCGCTAAGCGCAGTTGATGTCGCCATTTGGCACGCTTGTGGCGAGGATTTAGGCATTTTTTACTTACTATCTGATTGCCCGCCGCTGACCAATATCTTTGATACGCAAATTGCGCTATCGTATTTAACCGGTCAGTTGCAGATGGGCTACCAGCAAGCGCTCGATGATCAGCTAGATATGCATATTGATAAGGAGCAAAGTCAGTCCGACTGGCTGCGTCGGCCGCTATCTGATGAGCAAGAACAGTACGCAATAGATGATGTGCGTTTTTTGCCAGCGCTATATTTGAGCTTAGAGTACGAGCTAAAAAAGCAAGGCCTGTACGAGTATGTCTGGGCGGATTGTCAGCTCTATGCTCAAGAGCTGTATGACTCGCAGCAGGTTGCTGATGAGGATATGTACTTAACCATGGCGGACTATCGCTACGATACGCAGCAAATGGCAATACTGCAAGCGGTAGCCAGTTGGCGTGAACAGCTAGCGCGCGCGACCAATCAGCCGCGCACCTTTGTGATAAAAAAACAAGCGGTACGCGAGATTATCACTGAAAAGCCCAAATCTATGCGCGAGCTTGCGCACAAGACCACTATGCACCGTAGTATGCTCAGACTCTATGGTGAAGAGCTACTCAAGGAGATTAAGCAGGCTCAGCAGTTAGCGCCTGCCGAGCGTCCGCCGAGACTGCCTGCGCCTTATCGCTCCAAGAACAAAGCGCTGTCAAAAGCCGTTCAACATGCGACCCAGATACAAGCAGAGAAAACCGGTATACCAGCGAATGTATTAATGCGCAAAAAGTGGCTGCATCAGCTATATGAAGTCATTGCTTATGATAAAGACTTAGCTGATCTGCCAGAGGGCTTACAAGGTTGGCGTCATGAGTGGGTGATGCAGACTTTGATACCTGTGATTGAGGAGCATAAAGCTGAGCTTAAACAAGGTATGGGCGTTAAAGGTTAATCGCTATATGCTTAAACCGCCCATGATCCAAAAACCAAATCACTTGCCGCGAGACTTCTGTACTCATTAGCATGCCAGTATGAGTGACGGGCAAGATGATATGGTCAGTAGCGCCGGCGAGCTGAGTCTCAGTGACATATACGGTGCCGTCATGAGCTAAGCTTTTGTCTTCTATGTCGCTATCAGCCTTACGCCGTTTACGATTGTGGTAGCTCAAAATCGGCTGACCTAATCCCTGTGCTTTATTACCAGCGATTACACCAAGCTCAATATCGTCAGGCAAAGACGCAACCGTGCCGTCTAAAGCTTGCTTGTATGATTTACCGACAATAAAAGGCGCTAATCGCCAACTATAATCACCACTGACGCTGCCCAAATGGGGCGTACCTAAAGTGACACAGCGTCCAATCTGCCACTGCGGATAATGAGCGACAAAATCGCGGATTATCAGCCCGCCTAAGCTATGACCAACCAGATCAATTGGCTGATCAGGGCGATGATGACTCTCAAGCCAAGTGTTTAAGCGGGCACTGTTGGTTTTGATATCGTCGCGCATGCTGCGATAGCCAAATTGATGAGTATCAAACCCTCGTGCTTGCAAGCGTTTGGCCAGTGGCCGCATAACAAAGGCCGCTTGATGCAGACCGTGAATAAGAATGACGAGATTAGGTTGAGGCATAGTATCTACTAGGGCTATGTTTACTGTGATGAGTATCTATTATTATAGATGTCAGTTATTATAATTAGGTTTTGCTGCACAAAGCGCTCTTTATGCGCTTATACCAGCTGGGTTTATACTGAGTAGACAAACTCAACTAAGCTAAATTCAGCCTCTGCTGAGTGCGCCTCTGCTACAACCGCTCCAATCACTGCGCTCACCTTTGGCAGGCGCGTTTCGTTATCGATATGCCGCCAATCACCGAGCACGTAACGAGTTTTACCATTGATCGTTTTATGAACGTTGGGTCTATGGGTATGACCATGTAGTAGCGCATCGTTATCAGTGACCGCTTGCGCGACCGACTGCTCATTGACGTCCATGATATAGGCGTCTTTGGTGCGGTTATTGAGCTTACTCTTCGCGCGGATATTATCAGCGATGGCTAAGCGCCTCGATAGGGATTTATTGAGTAGATACCATTTGCTCAGCCGGTGACGTATCACCTTTCGAAACCATTGATACTTTTTATCATCGCTGCACAGCGCGTCGCCATGCTCTAAGCGATAGCTTTGTTTACCAACGTCTAGGCTATAGGGCTCATCAATCAGCTCACCGCCAAACAAATTGAGAAAACCGCGATCTAATAAAAAATCACGATTTCCGTGCATGACTAATATCTCACAGCCCTTTATACGCAGCTGCTTAAGTTTATTAATTAATGGCGTGAGCCAGTGCGCTTGCCTGTCGTCATCTGCCAATGATAGATAAACATCATCGCCAAGCCAAACCTCAAACCAGTCGCCTAAAATAAACAAGCGTTTGAGATTCGGCAGAGCGAGGCAGTCATCAAGCAGCGCCAAAAAAGCCTGCACAAGGGCAGGCTCGTCTAGCGATAAATGCAGATCACTAATTAATACTTGCCGTACATCATGCGGGCGAGTGGTTATTAGATGATTAAAGGTTTGCATTTATAATTATCCTAATGAGTGTTTCTAATTATCTTTTAGCGCGGAACTGGTATAAATTTTCCTAGCGTACTGTGTCTACGCTGTTTCGATGTTGCGCAAAATTAATTCCAGTTCCGCTGGATCGTTTTTATACTGATATTACTACAGCTATCTTTCTCAGCTAGCGTTTGCTTATTGAGAAACGACTTTAGCAGAGTTGATAGTGATAGGCTCGTTTGGCACATCAGCATGCATACCAAAACGGCCTGTTGCAACGCTGCGCATTTTTTCAATTACATCCATACCGTCGGTGACTTTACCAAATACCGTGTAACCCCAACCTTGCATGTTTTTGCCCGAGTGGTTCAAGAAGTCGTTGTCTTTGACATTGATAAAGAATTGGCTAGTGGCTGAATGCGGGTCTTGAGTGCGCGCCATAGCGATAGTGCCTTTGTCGTTCTTAAGGCCATTATCCGCTTCGTTTTCGATTGGTGCGTTGGTTTTTTTCTCATTCATTTGGGCGTCCATGCCGCCGCCTTGAATCATAAAGCCATCAATAACGCGGTGAAAGATAGTGCCTTCATAATGACCTGAGTTGACGTAGTTTAAGAAGTTTTCTACGGTTTTTGGTGCTTTTTCTTCATTGAGTTCAATAGTGATATCACCCATTGACGTCTCTAACTGTACTACTGGCATATCGCTCATGGTTGTCTCCTGATTGTTGGTGTTGGAAAGTGAATTGGGCTGAGTGTCTGAAATCATTGTGTTGTTAGTATTGGTGCTGGCACAACCTAATATAAACAAAGGGGCAAATAAGCTGGCAAACCCGAATGTTTTGATAGCATGCATAGATATTCCTTTTCGCTCATAAGAGGCAGTGTTAATTTAGAGGTCAGTCTAACGGCTTTTTTGCCTGATGTCATGTATCTAGCTGTTAATGAGTTTGCAAAAGCTGATAGAATAACGCAACTCTACCTTTATTCTTAATTTTATAATTATTTTAATTCAAGCCGCTAATAAGTGGCTTAGGAGCAATAGTTGATGAGTGCTAAACCTAGTAATAACGAGAGCAATGATATAAAAAAAGATGAGCCGAAAAACGACTTTATTCGTAATATTATTCGTGAAGATATAAAAGAGCAAAAATACGAGCAAATCGTGACCCGTTTCCCGCCTGAGCCTAACGGCTATTTGCATTTAGGACACGTCAAGTCTATTTGTCTTAACTTCGGGGTGGCTGAAGAGTTCGATGGCCTTTGTCATTTGCGTTATGACGATACCAATCCGACCGCTGAAAAGCAGGACTATATCGACAATATAGAAAAGGACGTCCAGTGGTTAGGCTTTGAGTGGGCAGGCGAGGCGCTACATGCATCGAGCTATTTTGATCAGCTGCATGCGTGGGCGGTACAATTGATCGAGCAAGGCGATGCATATGTCGATTTGCAAACTCCTGAGCAAATCCGCGATAACCGTGGCTCTTTTACCGAGCCTGGCAAGCCCTCGCCGCAGCGCGATGCTAGCGTGCAAGACAATTTGCAGCGCTTCGCCGATATGAAAGATGGCAAATTTGCCGATGGCGAAGCGGTGCTGCGTGCCAAGATCGATATGTCTGATGCCAATATGAATATGCGCGATCCTATTATCTATCGGGTCATGCATCAAGAGCATCATCAAACGGGCGATAAATGGTGCATCTATCCGATGTATGATTTTGCCCATCCTTTGTCGGACGCTATAGAAGGTATTACTCACTCACTCTGTACACTAGAATTTGAGGATCATCGTCCCTTTTATAACTGGATTATCGAGAAGATTGGCTTTGACATACCGCCGCATCAGTATGAGTTTAGCCGCTTAAATGTCGATCATACTTTGACCAGTAAGCGTAAGCTTAAGCAGCTCGTCGATGAAGGCATCGTTGAAGGTTGGGATGATCCGCGTATGCCAACAATAGCGGGTATGCGTCGCCGCGGCTATACGCCAGAGGGGCTACGTGATTTCTGTGCTCGCGTTGGTATCGCAAAAGCCGATGGCGTCACTGACATGCGCCTGCTCGAGTTCAGTATTCGCCAATCTTTGGAGACGACCACCGCACGCGGTATGGCAGTACTCAAACCGTTAAAAGTCACGATTACCAACTTCACCGAGGCGGTGAGCCAGTGGCAAGATTTAAAAGCTGATAGCGTCGCCGCGCGCTTTGATGAAGACAGTCAAACCTTATGGCTGACTCAGCCCAAGCATCCTAATGTCGAGATGGGCGCGCGCGAGATTCCTTTTACCCAAACCCTTTATATCGATCAAGGCGATTATGAGATCGTGCCGCCGGCGGGTTATAAGCGCCTATCCCCAGAAAAACCTGAAATTCGTTTGCGTAATACGTATGTGCTTGCGGTCACTGAGCACATTACCGATGATAATGGCGACGTGGTTGAGCTCAAAGCAACTATTGACCCGGCGACACTAGGTAATAATCCTGAAGGCCGAAAAGTTAAAGGCGTCATTCATTGGGTCTCAGCCGATCAAGGTGTGCCAGCAACGGTACGACTCTATGAGCCTTTATTTAGCGCAGAAGATCCCAGTAGCGTAAGTGATGTGCATGAGGCGCTGAACCCGAATTCTTTGACGGTGTTAAATGCGGTCGTGGAGCCATCGCTTGCGCACGCGGATGCTGGCACGCGCTTCCAGTTTGAGCGCGAAGGTTACTTCATCTCAGATAGCGAAGAGCACAGTAGCGATAAGCCAGTATTCAATCAAATCGTCAGCTTACGTGATAGTTATAAGCCCGCTTAGGTATTGATCTTAACTATCAACCTGAACTATCAATATTAGTTTGCAAATGAGCCCATTTCTAGTAATCTAGGAGTGGGCTTTTTGCTTATCATTAAACAGAATAAGCGCATTACAATCTCTCACAAGACATTCATAACTGTTTTGGTAAGCTAGAGAAGCTTGTTTACTAAATATAGCTATATAGTTGTACAACTATATAGCTATGATAACAATACAGCGTGGCAGCCCTGTAGGCGCTGACGCTGAAACATTAATAATTTCAAACACTAATAACAGGGATACTATTATGGCAGTTTTACGTTTAGGTGACGACGCTCCAAATTTTGATGCAGTCACAACCGAAGGCAATATTAATTTTTATGATTGGGCAGGTGATAGCTGGGTGGTGCTTTTCTCGCATCCTTCAGATTACACGCCAGTTTGTACGACAGAGCTGGGCCGTACCGCAGCGCTAGGCGGCGAGTTTCAAAAACGTAATGTCAAGCCAATCGCCTTGTCAGTAGACGGTTTAGATGATCATAAGGGCTGGGCGAAGGATATTGAAGAAACTCAAGGCACTGCCGTGAATTTCCCTATTATTGCCGATTCCGATCGTAAAGTGGCTGATCTTTATGACATGATTCACCCCAACGCTGATGATACTGCCACAGTCCGTAGCGTATTTATTATCGATCCAAATAAAAAGGTGCGCTTAACGCTGACTTATCCAGCCAGCTGTGGCCGTAACTTTGATGAGATCGTGCGCGTCATTGATGCTATGCAATTGTCGGATGAGTACAATGTAGCCACGCCTGTTGATTGGAAAGAAGGCGATGACGTTATCATTCCACCGAGTGTTAAAAACGAAGATATCGCTGCTAACTATCCAAAAGGCCATACTGAAGTGAAGCCTTATTTGCGTACCACTCCAGCGCCAAACAAATAAGCGGCTTTGAATTAAGTTACTTTAAGACGTTACTGTAATATGTGGCTTTAATATGTGGTTTTAATAAAAAGTAACTTAATAGCCAGTATTCAATAAAAGCTCTATGACATAAAGTTATAGAGCTTTTTTACTATTCGTAGCAAAAGTTTTAATCAAGTTTGCTATGATAAGCAAAGTAGGCTGACCATTAGGCAGCGCTACATAAAGCTAAAATAAATATTATTTAGTACGGTTAATTAACAGTGCGAATTAGTAATGCTAATTAACCATACTAAAGCTCTTACAGTCAACCAAAACTCATTCACTTACAGGGAAGTTACTATGAAAAAGCTATATATTACGCGCACGGCACCCAATCCACGTAAAGCGATTATTCTATTGGCCTCAAAAGGCATCGATGTTGACGATATGAATGATCTGAGTGTGGTGGATATTGACTTTGCTCGCAATGAGCAGTTCTCAGAGTCTTTTACTGATATCAATCCAATGCAAACTGTGCCAGTGCTGACTTTAGGCGATGGCACTGTGCTCAATGACTCGCAGGCAGTCTGCGAATATCTTGACCGCGTTTATGGCGAGCGCTCGGTGATGGGTAATGATGTGGTACAGCGCGCGCAAGTCTGTGCTATGCGCCGTATTGCTGAGTTTGAAGTACTGTACAATTATATGCTAGCGTTTCAGCATAGCCACCCTTCTAAAGCTCAGCGGGTCGAGCAAGTACCAGAGTTTGTAGCGCCGTCTATCGCTCGCGCTGTTAAAGCTTTACCTTACTTTGACAATGCCCTTGAAGGCCGCGACTATTTAGTCACCGATCATCTCACTTTTGCTGATATCGTACTGTATTTAGGTCTTGATTTCGGTAAGGCTCTGAAAGTCAATCCTTTAGAGCAAGGCGACAATCTTGCACGCTTTTATAACAGCATGCATGAGCGTTTTAGCATTAAGGTTATGGCAAAGCCTAAGTCTGACTCTTAAATAAGATATATAACCCCTAAGATATATAAACAATAAACGGCTCAGTCTATACTGATATAGTCGTTTATTGCGGTAAGTGTGATGAATAATTATAAATAGTATCCACGTAACGTAAACCCTAAAAAGTAACGTAAACCTGTAAAAATTTAGACTTGTTTTAAAAGAGAGATTGCCTATGCTAACGACGACGAACCCACCAGCTGTGAGAACCACGTTAAAAACGGCTTTTTTGCCCAGTTTGCTAGCAGCAGCAATGACTTTGAGTGCTTGTAGTGACAACGCTCCAGTAGCAGATAATGAGGATGCTAATGCTGCGGCTACTGAAGAGGGTGAAGTGGCAGCAGAGGTTGATGCTAATGATAGCGTTAGCACTGCTGAGTCAATAAGTGCTGAGGATCAGCTATTGACCAAGCTTAGTGATTACCGCTGGGTATTAGCGACAGCGACGGATAATAACGATCAGCCGATTACCTCGCTTACGCCTATCAAAGAACAAGTGACTTTGCTGGTTAATTCGCAAAACAATGATATCTTGAACTATAGCGTTGGCTGCAACACGATGGGCGCATCTTTTGCGCTCACAGGTGATAAATTGACGATTAGTGAAAGTATGAGTACCAAAATGTCTTGTGGCGAGCTTGATAAAGCGGAAACCAAGCTTAATCAGCTTATGCAAGGGGAGAGTCAGATCAGCATATCAGCTACGGCCAGTAACGCTGAAACCCCAATGTTAACGCAAGTTACTAGCGATGATAGTACTTTAGTTTGGAGAGGTAGACTGACATTACAAGCCAAGTACAATAGTAATGGCGAGACTATATTTTGGGAAGTGGCAGCGGAATCAGCGCCGTGTCAGGATAATGAGACGCAGATGTGCTTGCAAGTACGGCCAATCACTTATGATGATCAAGGCTTAAAGACCAGCGAAGGGCAGTATATGGACTTTGCAGGCAGCATTGATGGTTATCAGCATGATGGTCAGCATAATGAGATATTGCGTCTGCAGCGTTTCAAGACAGATACTGATACCGTATTAGTCGATAATGCCGATTCACAATACGCTTATGTACTAGATACAGTGATCGAAAGTACGTTAGTGGACAATAGCTCTGAATAAGTAGTGGTCTATCTAAACTAGAACCTAACAAACCTGTACCGCCATATCGTAAAAACGCGCTAATATCAGCGCGTTTTTTTATTACAAAATTTTTTATAGCTTTTGATCTATTTATTAGAATATAACTGATACTGTCAATTTAGGTTGCCTAAATCCTCTTCGCTTAAACGCCAGCGACCCTTTTTCTTAGAGGAGCTGCGGCCTCGTAGTGCGCTATTGAGAATGAGCTTATTCATTGAGTGGCTAGAGTGCGCGTGACAAATGGCGCAGGCGAGACCATCAGCGGCGTCTTGCTGCGGCACCACCTCTAAGGTCAAAATACGGCATACCATATCTTGCACTTGCTCTTTGGCAGCCGCGCCATAGCCGCAGACTGCTTGTTTGATTTGCCGAGCGGTATATTCGGATACTTCTAGATCTAGCGCCACCATAGCGGCGATAGCGGCGCCGCGTGCTTGCCCTAATTTAAGCGCTGAATCTGGGTTGTCGGCCATAAATACTTGCTCGATAGCGGTATAAATAGGCTCATCAGCGTATTTGAGGTGATGCTGAGTGATGCGAGTTAAACCATTGAAGATACGTTTTAAGCGTTCAGGCATCTCTTTGGTATCGGTGCGAATGGTGCCGGCATCTATATAACTCAGTTTGTCGCCTGTTTGCCGTATGATGCCATACCCTGTCATACGTGAGCCCGGATCGATTCCGATGATAATTGCCATAACTCTCCACTATCTTGATTGTTTTGCTAGTGATTACTGTCTTCGCATCTAGGTCAATATAAAGTAATTTATCAGATGACTATTTACTTAAAAATGCGCTACAAGTTTGATAGTATAGCAAGCCATCCCCATATACATCATATGTTAGCCATTTTAATTTTTTAAGTTTATTTTAAGGACGACACGTCATGGGTCAGATAGTTGGGATTGCCATTGTTTGGTTTATTATTGAGATGCTGGTTTGGTATTTGATTGCCCAGTTCACCAGTGGCTGGCTTGTATTTATGTGGTTTATTATTGCCGCAGTGATCGGTATCTCGCTTATACGTAAAGGTATGGTAGCTCTGAACCCGATGGCGCAGCAGATGAAAGCTGGCGGTATGATGAACCCAGCTATGCGCCCGCAAGAATCTACTATGCTAAAAAGTGTCGCGATGGCGGTTGCTGGCATCTTACTATTAATACCTGGGGTCATTAGCGACGTATTAGCGCTATTGGTCGTCCTGCCGCCAGTGCAAAAGCTGCTCAAAGATAAAGCCAATAATTATGTTATGAATAATCAGCAGAAGATGATGGAGATGATGGCTAAGCAAATGGGCGGCGCTGGTGGTATGGGCGGCATGGGTGGTCAAAACCCGTTTGGCGGTATGGGCGGGCAGAACCCGTTTGGCGGCATGAACAATCAACAAAATCCATTCGGTCAACAGCAACAAAACCCGTTCAGCGATGTGTTTAAGCAGCATACGACAGTAGATGGCACGGCCAAAAATGTACCTAAAGATGTCAAAAAAATCACTAAATCGGCTAATGACGAATAGCCAGTAATGCTCAATCTCTTATAGTGCTAGGTTTTTGTATCGCTTTGGGTGGTCTTTAAGATTGTAGGGTCTTTAAAAATTTTAATTTCCTATTTTGAACGTCCATAAAAAAAGCCCCTATCTGCATAAGATAGGGGCTTTTTGGTGGTTGGTGCTCTCTTTATTGAATATTACTGTATTCGCTATAAATAAGAACACCTAACCGAATGTAACAACCAAAGTGTCGCCGTAAGATGGTAACCCATGAACCGTGAAGTTCAGGGCGGATGTGTCATTGCCTCGGCAGGTTTCCTGATACACTGCAAGCAGTGCAGGCATACACAATGAAGCAATAGGTAGCACATCCTGGTAAAGCATTATCGGCTCAGGGAATAAACATCTACTAGCCAACACTTCAGAATAGTTTTATCTTAACCAATGAAATTAGGTATTGCAAGTCTGATTTACAGATTGATACCCTTTGTTATTTGCACGAATAGTTGCCATATATCAGTAGAGAGGAAGATAAAAAGCCGATTTTTCAGCAATTTCAAGATGTGTGCTAATATAGACCACTTTATATTGTCTGAATCAATAAAGCCCAGTTGCGTACATGTATTCGATTGACAATATCTCACTATTTAAGCAGTACAGGTTTTCATTCATTTGAGGAGCGGTAATCTATGGCTAGTAAGCAACAACCATCAGAGTCTATCAACGACAAGACCCAGTACAGCGATCAGCAAAATAAAAAAACGCCACACGTATTAATGATATTAGATGGCTTTGGGCATCGTGAAGAAAATGACGATAATGCTATTGCTGCCGCCAATATGCCAAACTTAGATCAGATTTATCAGCAGTATCCGCACGGATTAATTTCAGGCTCAGGAGAAGACGTCGGACTGCCGCCGGGTCAGTTTGGTAACTCTGAAGTCGGTCATATGAATCTGGGCGCTGGACGCATTCTTTACCAGGACTCAACGCTCATCTCAAGCGAGCTTGAGAGTCGTGAGTTTTACAAGAATGAAGCGCTAGTAGGTGCGGTAAAAGCGGCTAATGAGCTTGGCGGTAATGTGCATATTATGGGCCTGCTCTCTGATGGCGGTGTGCATGCGCATCAAGATCATATTGAGGGTATGTGTCACTCCGCGCTCGTTCACGGTGCCAAAAACGTTTTTGTACATTGCTTCTTAGATGGTCGTGACACGCCGCCTAAATCTGCGGATAAATATATCAATCGTTTGCGAGAGTATTTAAATAAACTAAACTCGCACTACGAAGGCAACGTACAGATAGCCAGTATCATCGGTCGTTACTATGCTATGGATCGTGATAACCGCTGGGATCGCGTACAAAAAGCTTATGAGCTGATTACCGAAGGGAAAGCGGAGCGCATGTCAACGCGGGCGGATGGCGCCATTCAAGCAGCCTATAAAGCGCGCGAGACTGACGAGTTTGTCAGTCCAACTACCGTTATCGAGCATGGCGAAACCCCATGCACTGTCGAGAATGACGATGCGGTAATTTTTATGAATTTCCGTTCTGATCGTGCGCGTGAATTGGCACAAGCTTTTGTACTGCCTGATCATGAATTCTCAGGTTTTGCGCGTCATAAGCAGCCAAGGCTCGCCGCTTTTGTTATGTTGACTAAGTACTCAGACGTGCTCGCGGACAACCCCAAAACGAGCATCGCTTATCATCCGACATCACTCAGCAACACTTTAGGCGAGTACTTACAAAACCAAGGTAAGACGCAGCTACGCATCGCCGAGACAGAGAAGTATGCGCATGTGACCTTTTTCTTCAGTGGCGGCCGTGAAGAGGAGTTTACTGGAGAAGAGCGCATTTTAGTGCCTTCACCAGATGTGGCAACTTACGACCTACAGCCAGAGATGAGTGCGCCGGAGGTGACCGATGAGCTCGTTGAAGCTATTGAGTCTGGTCAGTATGATGTGCTGATCGTCAACTATGCTAATGGCGATATGGTAGGGCATACCGGTATCTTTGATGCAGCAGTCAAGGCGGTAGAGGCATTAGATGTCTGTATCGGCCGCGTTAAGACAGCGGTGCGCGCCGCTGGTGGAGATATGCTTATTACTGCTGATCATGGTAACTGCGAGCAGATGCAAGACTATGAGAGCGGGCAGGTGCATACTCAGCATACCACTGAGCATGTGCCACTGATTTATATTGGTGACAGGGATGTCAAAGTACGTAGCGGTGGCCGATTAAGTGATGTCGCGCCAACGATACTTTCGTTGATGGAGCTAGAAGTCCCAAGCGAGATGACTGGTGAAAACTTACTGATCGCTAACGCTTAAGTCGATAAGCTTAAATCGATAAGTAGTTCTAAAGCGTACTTATAATCGGCGATTTAAACGGTCTTATCAGCATTTGCCAAAGATAGAAAAAGGGAAGAGTAGAGATTATTCTTCCCTTTTTTATGCTTTGCTGTGCAGGCTTTGTCCTCTATAGTTTTTGCTTCTATGGTTTTTAAAGTTTATTGGTTATTAAGCCGACTTTAAGTGGTTTTTATCATAGCCTTAAGCTATCTTATGGTGTTATATAACAAAATTATTTATTTTTCAGGTGAGTTTTCCTATGCCTTTATCTGCTCTCAAAAATCTTCTTTTGGTAATACCAGTGAGTCAGCAGCAAGTGCTCCGAGCTATGCTGAGCCCTTGTCTATTAGCGGTGTTCGGCTTGAATGGGCCTGCGCACGCTGCGCTCAATGATGATCAGATAAAAGTGATAGACAAAGCTGGTGAGCAACAAAAGCAGGACACCGATACTACTGCTAATCTGCAGCTGATCAGCTTACAAGATAACAGGCCAATGATTGACAGCAGCACTGATAATCGGAGTGATGGTTTTTTAGAAGACGATACTAGCGCTTCTGATCAAAGCCAAGATTGGCCAGAGGATGACAGTGATGACAATGATGACAATGATGATATCGATGCCTTTGGCGATAGTACAAGCAGCCCATTAGCAGACGATATTGACGATGACTATGAAGAGGTACCGCGTGAAGTGGCGAACGTATCGCTCAAAGCCATCTCTCCTGAGACCCTTAAAACCTTTGTCGCTGTCGTTGATTTGGTGCGCCGCGAGTATATAGATCCGGTCAATGATGAAGTGTTATTCAATAATGCTATGAGCGGTATGCTGACCAAGCTTGATAGTCATGCAGAGTTTTTGGATGCTGAGGCGTATGAAAACTTACGTGCTTTCACCCAAGGCGATGTGGGTGATGTCGGTATCGAAGCGCACTATCAAGCGGATGCTGATCATTGGGTCGTGACTGAAGTGATAAAAGATTCACCTGCAGACCAAAAAGGCGTGACTGTCGGAGATTATTTACACCAAGTGGGCGAGTTTAAGCTTGATGATGAACGTGCGCCTAATGATATCAAACAATTATTAACCGGTATTGCCGGCTCACAAATCGATGTCATCGTATCAAAAGCCGGACGACGTAAACGCGCAGTGACGCTCCAGCGTAATCATACACGTACACAGAAGATAGATACGCGTTTGCTAGATGGCGTGGCTATTGTAAAACTACCATCTTTTCAAGAAACAACGCGCGAAAAAATAGTACAAAGTCTGATTGATTTAGACGCGCCTATCACTGGAGTGCTGTTAGACGTACGAGATAATCCAGGCGGGGTGCTGACCTCGGCAATCGATGTCGCCAGCCTTTTTATGAAAGATACGGATGTGGTACAAGTTAAAGGCCGTCAAGGCGATCCACGTATCTTAGCGACGAAAGGCAGCGCGTTACTTGCGCCGTTGCCGGTAGTCATTTTACAAAACCGGTATTCTGCCTCAGCAGCAGAGGTGTTAGCCAGTAGCTTACAGGCGCAGAACCGCGCCACTATCGCTGGGGAGACAAGCTACGGTAAAGGCTCGGTACAGTCGGTAATCGCATTAAATGATGAGCAAGCCGTCAAGCTAACGGTAGCCCACTATCTAACTACAGAGGGTGCAAAAATCGATAAAGTTGGGGTGCAGCCTGATGTGACTTTGAATGGTAGTGAAGGCTCATGGGAGCAGCAAGCACTTGACTTACTACGCCCAAAAATACAAAACTCAGGAATTCATCTGGTTAGAAAAAGCCATGTTGCCCAGCCAGCGGTGAAGTAGCTAGAGCGCTGATTATATAGCTGTATGTAGCTCTTAATGGCTAGACTATGCTGATAACTAGCGTAGTTACGAGTCTGTTTGCTCTTCAGCAATTCCAAGTTTTTTCATGCGATAGCGTAAGGAGCGAAAGGTGGTACCTAAGAGCTCAGCAGCTTGTGTTTTATTCCAACCAGTCTGCTGCAGCGCAGTGACAATCAGCTGTTTTTCTTGCTGCTGTAGATAAGCCTCTAAGCCTTTTTCGGGTAATTCAGCAGAGGTACTTTCTTGCATCGCTGCTGATACACTCGCTTTCGTGTCTTTTTGAGGATTATCCGTTGGTAAACTATCCTCTGCCGCAGCTACGCTGTTGGATAAAGGCGTAGTTTGGCTAGTCGGATCAGTCGTAGATTGTGACTGATCATAATAGGATGGCTCAGACAATGACGCCTCAACCTCCGGTAATCCTAAGTGCTCGGCTGCGATGATATCACTCTCCGCTAACGTTATCGCTCGCTCTAACAAATTACGTAGCTCACGGACGTTACCGGCGAAATGATGCAACTTTAAACGCCCAATAGCATCATCACTGAGCTGTGGTGATCCTTCTAGTTGCCACTCCTCACGAATCAAAGCTAAGAAATGCTGAGCCAAAGCCGGAATATCATGCGCACGCTCGTTAAGCGCAGGTAGCTTTAGCTCAATGACATTGATACGGTAGTATAAGTCTTGTCTAAAGTGGTTAGCCGCTACCAGCTGCGCCAGATCTTTATGAGTGGCAGATAATAGGCGAATATCGATGGCGACCTCTTTGGTATCGCCAATCGCACGCACGGTTTTTTCTTGAATGGCGCGCAGGAGCTTGACTTGCATCGCTAAAGGTAAGTCTGCAATTTCGTCCAAGAACAACGTCCCGCCATTGGCTTGTTGAAACAGTCCTTGCTTGTCAGCCACTGCACCCGTAAAGCTGCCTTTTTTATGACCGAAAAACTCTGACTCCATTAGCTCAGAGGGGATAGCGCCGCAGTTGACAGGAACAAAATGCGCCTCACGTCGAGGACTTAAGTCATGAATGAGCCGAGCGGCGACTTCCTTACCTGTCCCTGAAGCCCCTGATAAAAATACCGGTGCTTGCGAGCGGGCAAGCTTTAAGATAGTCGATTTTAGCGTATGCATGACTTTGGTGTCGCCAATTAAGCGCTGGTCTAGCAATTGCTGTTCAGGCGTCTTCGCGTCTGCTGGTTGAACGCTATCATCTTGACGAATGACTTTTAGAGCGTTTTCGACCAACTGCCGCAAACGCGGTAGCTCCAAAGGCTTATTGACAAAATCAAATGCGCCTAATTTTAGCGCTTCGATAGCTAAGTCCATACTGCCATGTGCGGTGATGACAGCCACTGGCACAGTAGAGCTGCTGCTGATAAGTTTGACCAGATCAAGACCTGATCCATCCGGTAATTGCAGATCTGTGAGACAAAAATCGTATTCATTGTCTTGCCAGTAAGCTTTTGCCTGCGCTAAATCATAAGCGACATCGCTTTTGATGCCCATTTTAGTCAGGGTGATTTGCATTAAGCGGCACAAATCTACTTCGTCATCGACGACCAGTGCAGTTGCTGTCATAAATAACCTTTCAGTGTTCAACGAATAAAATGGGTATAAAGCAGTTAGTATAGATTAATGGGTTAAAAGGCAGCTAAAGTCGGCCACCAATGAACGCTTATCTGTTTAGAGGTCCACACTCTCGGCTATAGCCTGCTCGGTTAAAATAGCTGGAATGATCAAGCGAAAGCAGGTTTTTTCGTGCTCTGGAACATAGACTAAACGCGCCTGATTAGCCTCACTAAACGCTTGTGATAAATATAAGCCTAAGCCTGTACCAGCTTTATCAGTGGTAAAAAACGGCTCAAATAAGTGCTCAATGTCAGCGCTTTTTACCCCTTTGCCATTATCTAAAATATCGATTATAACATCGTTACGCCGACTATAAATCTCTACTTCTACGTAAGCATGAGGATGAGATAAGCTACTATAGCGCAAACCATTGTTGATTAAATTAATCAATATCTGCTCTAATTGATGAGTATCAAAGACAATAAGAGGCTGCACTTTACCGGATAAAAACACATCATGACCACTAAAATGGTTAGCGATAAACTCTACCATCCAGCTCTCAAGCGTAATGCTGTGTTTATTGGGCGGCTGTCGTTTGGAGAGCTTTAGCACATCTTCAATAATTCTGTTAACGCGCTTGGTTTGCGAGAATATCATCTTGTATAGCTCAAAATTGCTATCATCGACGCTGTTAGCCGCTATCCTAACTGACGCGTCATCAGTACTGACAGGATCGGCATCAATATCTTCCATAAGCAGCTGGCTGGCTTGTGATATGGCGGATAAGGGGTTACGAATCTCATGCGCAATACTAGCGGTTAGCTGTCCAAGCGAGGCAAGCTTGAGCTGCTGCGCGCTGGCTTGTTCACGGCGTAAGTCTTCTAAGATGATCAGGCGGCTATAGTCTTTTAGCGGGATAACTTGCACTCGTAAACGCGCTATAATTGAAGCTTCTATAGTCGTTGGCAGCTCGTAAGTAAACAGCCTTGATTGCCCCGCAGGTACCGCCAAACAAGTCTGCAATAACTGCGTGTGTAGATGCGCTAATTGCTCATGGAAGCTTGCAAGCTCGTTGTTTGTCTCATCGATGTCTAATAGCTGATATGTCGCGCGATTGGCCAGTACAACCTGCTGCTGATCTAGGACTATGACGCCATTGATCATTTGGCTGATAACTTCTTGGTTGATATCGTTGAGCCGGGCCACTTCTTTCGCTTGCTGCGCGGAGACTTTTTCAACGTGTAATAAGCGCTGCGATATCGTCCAAGTTAAAAAACCAACAACCAAAAAGCTTGCCGACATAAGCAGCGCGTCGCCTAGATTTGCTAAGCTGATGCTACTAGAGAGCGCATAAAAAAACTGTTGATAAATAACAAATATAACAGCGAGCAAAGTGATGACTAGCGCTTGCGAGCCGGGAAGCAGCATAAAGCTTGCGGCAACGACCACCATATACAGCATCGTCAGTTGTAAATCTGGCGCGCCACTGCTATAAAGCAACAAGCTGAGCATAATGATATCGACCGCTAAACCAAAGCTTAGTTGGCGCTGTGGGCGCTTGCGTACGACATAAAATAAACCCAGTAGAATGATACTAAGTAGCGTGTAAAATATCAGCGCGGTCTGCTGTAATAAACTAGGCAAAAGCAGATTATCAGCATTAGCATTCGCATAAGCTAATATCAAAAAAAACACATTAATAACCACACGGTAACTGCTATACACCAGCCCCAATCGACGCAGCTGTGAGGAGGGTAGCGTATCGTTTTGCTGACGATAGTTGTTGATAACAGTCATCGTTTTGGCTAATAGGGTCATAAAGTATAAGCATCGAAGCAGTACAATAAAAATAGCATCATAGTAGATCACCTCAGCGGGAGTACAGAGTTAAACAAAGTTAAAATGTAACCTTGTTTTAGTCATTAAGGCTGTATTAAACCATGACGAATGGCTAAGTGGGTCAACTTTACATCGCTATCGACGCCTACTTTTTCGTAGATACGGTAGCGGTAAGTATTGATGGTTTTGACACTCACAAAGAGCTGATCAGCGATTTCTTGTGGGCTTTGACAGTTGACTACCATCATCGCTACTTGCTTTTCTCTATCACTTAATAAGTCAAAAGGCGAGCCGGCTTTATCAGAGAGTAATACTTCCGCTAACTGCTCGGCCACATCGTGACTGAAGTAACGCCCACCTTGATGTACCTTTTTGATTGCTCTTATCATCTCATCAAGAGGCGTTCCTTTAGTGATATAACCGTTGACGCCTGCTTTTAGCAGCATAGAAGGATAGGGCTGAGTGACGACGCTGCTTACTGCTAAAATCTTGCTGCCTATGCCGAGCTGTACCAAACGTTTAGTCGCTTCTAGACCGCCGATATTCGGCATATTGACATCCAACAAGATGACATCAGGGATCAGGTCACGCGCCAGTTTGATAGCCATGTCGCCGCCATCAGCTTCCCCTACGACTTCGATATCAGCACTATCGGCCAACATCCGACTGATACCCATACGCACCAGATCGTGATCGTCTACTACTAATACTCTAATCATAGTTATACTCTTAATTATACGGTCCACAGCGTGTTTGATTGCTACTTTTACGATAAGCTATTATTTATGATTGGAAATAAAACTATTACTAATCAAAACCTTAGAGCTAAAAACTCCAAAAATAACAAGCGAATAGAATTATATTACTGGAATGTTAATCAATATTGCTAGAAACTAAAGCAAATGTAGCAAAGTTTACTTAAGACTCAAAAAGGTTTACGTATGCAGCATAGTCGATTACTCTAAAATACAAACCATGATACACTAAAAGTACACAATACTATCTTAGTAATCATTTGCCAGTCGTTATTGGGCTATATCAATAGAGAGCTGATAGTAAGCTAATTGTTATTAAGCTACGTATAGCCATCATCGTTTCACGCTATTTATCTATCGGTCGTCTATTATAATCGGTGACTGACGCCATACCAACCGCAGGGGGAAGAATGAGACATTTATCATTAACCAAACAGCAGCTCGTTGCTGCTCTAATTTCAATGAGTTTGGGCGGTGTTGCGCAAGCAGCGCTTACAATTAATGGTAACCCTGAAGCTAGTGCGCGCGTTAGTTGGGGCGGTGCTGATAGTCTATCAGAAGCTCGTAATATCATGTACAGTAAATCGTCTACTGTCAGCCGTGCTAATAATGGTTCAAGCATTAAAAAAGTAGATAACGGTTACGGCACTACCAATATTACTAACGCTAGTAGCTATGGTAGCAGCAATAATAGATTCAACGCTAATAATAGATATAACACGACTTACAATGGCAGCTTTGGCAGCAGTGATATGATTCCGATCAGCACTGACTCTCGTAGTGTGACGGTAATTGATGCGGAGACTGGCGAATCTATTTATGAAAAAGATGCGGATAGAGCGCGTCCTATGGCTAGTATCACTAAAGTGATGACAGCGATGGTGGTACTAGATAGTGGTCTAGATATGCGTGAGGAACTTATCTTGGAACCTGAGGATTTTATTGGGCCTAAACGTGCCAGCTCACGCCTAAAATCAGGCGATCGATTGAATCGTGCTGAGATGCTATTAATGTCATTAATGAAGTCTGAAAACCCTGCAGCAAAAAGCTTAGCGCGTAACTATCCAGGCGGCTATGATGCCTTTATGCGCGCGATGAACCGTAAAGCGCAAGAGCTCGGTATGACCTCTGCATTCTTTGGCGATCCGACAGGACTTGATAAGCGTAACGTTGCTTCCGCAAACGACTTAGTAAAAATGGTACGCGCTGCTGGTAACTATGATGTGATCCGCCGCTTCTCTACCACAAAGAGCTACGACTTTTATGTTGCCAACTATGCCCGTGGTAACCGTACTTACTCAGCTAACAATACTAGCAGTTTGGTTCGCTCAGGTAACTATCCTATCGGTATCTCGAAGACCGGTTTTATCAATGAAGCAGGTCGCTGCGTAGTTATGGAAACCCGCGTCAATAATCGTCCGGCTATCATTGTGATCTTAGGTGCTAATAGCTCAGCGACACGCTGGGGCGATGCTAAAAACATCTTAAATAGTTTAGCGAGCCGCCGTACGGTATAAGACTGTCCTACATTTGTGATTATGATTAGGCTGTTATTTAAGATAACAGCCTTTTTTATGACACTTATCTTTAGAGCTGAGATGTGACTTAAGTTTTAGCTTTTATGTCTTATATTTTGAACCCATAAATCATCTAAACTTACATCGAGCTGCCCGCGATATGACTGAGCTATTGAAACCTTTAAATCTACTAGTGCCTAAGCTGTATCTATTGACCAATGATGACAAGTTACCAGTGCTGCTGGCGAAGCTTGAGATGGCCTTGGCGACAGGAGTCGTGCACTTGCTTCAGATCCGCCGTAAGCAAGTTTTAGCTACAGATAATGGTGCCGCTAAGCTCTATCAAGAGGCGCTGCAAATCGTAGCGCTTGCCAAAAGATACAAGGTTGCGGTCGTGATTAATGACGATATAGCGCTCGCCGAGCAGCTAGGCGTGGGCGTACATCTAGGGCAGAGCGACGGCAGTATCGAGGCGGCTAGGCAGCGCTTAGGATGTCAGCAAGTGATTGGACGGACTTGCCACGATGATGTCGATTTGGTCGTTAAGGCGAAAAGCGCAGGCGCAAGCTATGCCGCAATGGGCGCTATCTTTAGCTCAACCACTAAGCCTAATGCCCAGCCTATAGAGCGCTCGAAGCTTATAGCAGGATGCAAGCAAGATATAGATATCTGCGTGATAGGCGGTCTAACCGCTGAGAATATTACCGGGCTGCAAGGTTTGCCTATTCGTTATGTCGCAGTCGTCGGCGATATTATGGATTTGAGCGTTGATAAAATCGCGCATCGTTGCCAGCAGTGGCAGCAAGCGTTAAATACTTGGAGTACGGCCAGCTCAAAATAAAGAGCTAATAAAGTCTTAGCATCAATGACTTCAACGTTTGCGACAAAATATTGCTATAAAAAAGGCATACTCATCACAGTATGCCTCAATGTTTATTAATAAAAACCCGATTTTAAACTTTAGATAGCTTATTCTGCGTGCTCCATACATAAAGTGGCGTAAGGCACGGCTTTTAGACGCTCTTCTTGGATAGGCTCACCGCAGACTTCACACTCAGTATAAGTCCCGTTTTCGATACGGCTTAGCGCCTCATTAACATAAATAAGGTTCTGCCTAGCTTCTTCAGCCAGCAGCTGGCGCGTATCGTTTTGACGAATAGAGATCGCTTGATCTTCCCAGTCTTTATTGAGCTCGTCTTGCGGGTTTTGAATATGGTCTTCGATAGTATCGATGCGGGTTTGGTATTCTTCTTGTAGCTCTAATAGTGTCTTTTTGGCCGCATCTAAATCAATACTCATTGTACTCTCCTATTGGTTTTTGTTGTTTTGTACCGTAACAGCTTAAGGCGAATAAGCAAATAGTGCCACCACGAAATGTTACTGATATTTATTGAATAGGCTTATAAGGGCGTGTTGAACATTCAAATATTAGGACTGCTGATAGATAAAATCGCACCAAACTAGGCGTAAACCGACGATAATGTCGAGGCCTTAGCTAGGTTTACAACACCGTTTGGGGTGATTTTAGCATCAGCCCTTTGGGGCGGGGCTCTTTTTTGCCAATACATGGCGAAATTGTCTATCCTAGAATGACTAGGCTTCGAAAATTTCACTGCGTATTGCCTGTAAAATAGCCGCCGCCAGTGCCACATTTGAATGTTCAACACGCCCTAAAAGCGTTTATCGAAGGTTTGTTATCATGTGGACTGTTTTGTTAAGTATAAATATAAGCGAGATTAAGTTGACGGTATATGAAATAGACCGCTAAAATGCGGCCAGCAAATAACGCTATACATAAGAGCCAGCATGTGAGGGCTAGCGATTAAAAGCTAGCTGGTAACAAGTTAGCAGATGCGGCTTGTAAAATGAAATAGTGTCAAAGCAGTTGGACGTGCTCAACATGAGCTAATGAATAAATTAAGTATTCAATAAGAGACGATAAGGTAGAGAAGGTCATGAACTTTTTGCGTATGAGTGAGCTGGAATTGGCGGATAAGGTGGTTTTAATTCGTGAAGATCTCAATGTCCCCATCAAAGACGGCAAAGTGATGAGCGATGCCCGTTTACAAGCAAGCTTGCCAACGATCAAAATGGCTTTAGACAAAGGCGCAGCTGTTATTATTTGCTCTCATTTAGGTCGTCCGACTGAAGGTAGTCCGGAAGATAAATACTCGCTTGCGCCAGTTGCCGACTATTTGACCCAAAAGCTGGGCACGCAGATTGATAAACCGGTCACTGTAAACCGTGATTATTTAGAGCAGAGTGTTGACATTCAGCCAGGAGAGGTGGTACTGCTTGAGAACGTTCGCTTCAATAAAGGCGAGAAGAGTAACGATGCTAGCTTATCGCAGCACTATGCTGACTTATGCGATGTCTTTGTGATGGATGCTTTTGGCACCGCTCATCGGGCGCAGGCATCTACAGAAGGGGTGACCCAAGCGATGCATCAGGCGGATAAAGTCGCTTGTGCAGGGCCACTACTAGCGGCTGAGCTCGATGCACTCAGCCGCGCGCTTGAGACGCCAGCTCAGCCTATGCTAGCGATTGTTGGCGGCTCAAAAGTTTCTACGAAGCTTGAGGTGCTGCATAGCCTAGCTGCCGTCTGCCGCCAAATTATCGTTGGCGGTGGTATTGCTAACACTTTTTTAGCAGCAAAAGGGCACAATGTTGGCGCTTCTTTATTTGAGGCAGACTTAGTCGATACCGCGCGTGATATTATGGCCAAAACTGACATTTTATTACCAGAGTATGTGGTTACCGCCAGCAAGAATGACATCGATTTTGCAGATTTTACCGGCTCACTGCAGCAAGCCAAGGCTGAGGTAAAAGCGGTTACCGATATAGCCGCTGACGATATGATCTTAGATATCGCTGAGCCAAGCGCCAAAAAACTAGCCGACGCTATCAATAATGCGAAGACTATTCTTTGGAATGGCCCGGTTGGGGTCTTTGAAGTGGATGCTTTTGGTACAGGCACCCAAATTATCGCTAGAGCTGTGCAAGACAGCGACGGGTTTTCGATAGCTGGCGGCGGCGATACGCTAGCAGCTATTGATAAATATCAAGTCGCTGATGGCGTGAGCTATATGTCGACAGGCGGCGGCGCGTTCTTAGAATTTGTTGAAGGGAAGGTTTTACCTGCCGTAGCCGCCTTACAATTGAGCGCTTAAAATCGCTGATAGTAACACTAGAAGTACAAACTACATAAATCAACTGAGGTAGGCTGTCAAATTATTCGCAAACGTTATCGTCATTTAATAGCGTTGAAGAATAATAGTATGGAGCAGTTATTATATTGTTAATACACTGAAAATTTTATTGCATGTCCTATTTGCTAACTATAAACTAGCGAAACCATGTGATTTGACATGCATTATTTATGAGAGGTTTATTATGTTAAAACGTCATTTGTTACTTGCCAGTATCCTTGCTGGTACTTTTGCAGTCATTGCATGTAGCCAACAAACTGAAGAGAACACCGAAGCTGCTGTTGAGTCTGCTGGTGATGACATCGCAGCTAACACAGAAGCTGCCGCTACTGAAGCTGAATTGGCTGCTCAAGACGCTGAAGTTGCTGCGCAAAACGCTGGTGATGAAATCGCTCAAGGCGCTGAAACAGCCGGAGCCGCTGCTACTGAAGCGCTAGCTAATACTGGCGATGCTATTGCTGATGGCACAAATGCTGCTGTCGAAGGTACAGCTGAAGCCGTAGCTGACGGTGCTGACGCTACAGAAGACGCTGCTAATGAAGTGGCCGTAGAAGCGGACCAACAGTACTAATACTCATTTAAGCCGCTGACACTATTTTGCAGTAGCTTTAAGAGCACTGAGTTAAAGATAAATCTCTACTTTATTGAAGAAGCCTTGGTTATTACCAAGGCTTTTTTTTGCGTTTAGTCGTGCTAACTAACGTTGTCTATTATTAGGTTTTATGATTAAGGTGGCAAAAAGATAAATACAGACACAAGCACTACGAGAGAGGGGTATATTTTGCTATAATCGCCCCGCAACAATTATCAGTGTTACTTTCATGTCTTTAAAATTTAAATAGAGAGCGTTTTATGGCCTTAATATCCCTACGTCAGCTACTAGATCATGCCGCTGAGCATAGCTACGGCGTACCTGCTTTTAATGTCAACAATCTAGAGCAGATGCGAGCAATCATGATGGCAGCCGACGCTTGTGATTCACCAGTGATAGTGCAAGCAAGTGCAGGAGCACGTACTTATGCTGGATCCGCTTTTTTGCGTCATCTCATTCTAGCGGCTATTGAAGAATGGCCGCATATTCCGGTCGTTATGCACCAAGATCATGGTATGTCGCCGGCGATCTGTCAGCGCTCTATTCAGCAAGGGTTCTCCTCAGTGATGATGGATGGCTCTTTAGGTGAAGATGGCAAAACACCGATGGACTATGACTACAATGCTAGCGTCACTCGTGAAGTCGTCAAGTTCTCTCATGCCTGCGGCGTCTCAGTAGAAGGGGAGATCGGCTGTTTGGGTAGCCTTGAGACGGGCATGGCAGGCGAGGAAGATGGTTCTGGCGCGGAAGGCGTGTTAGGTCATGAGCAATTATTAACCAGCAGCGACGAAGCCGAGCAGTTCGTCAAAGACACCCAAGTCGATGCGCTAGCGATCGCAATCGGTACTAGCCATGGTGCCTATAAATTCACCCGTCCGCCGACTGGCGACATCTTATCTATCGAGCGGGTCAAAGAGATTCATGCGCGTATCCCCAATACGCATCTAGTGATGCATGGCTCGTCATCGGTACCGCAAGAATGGCTCAAAGTTATCAATGAGTATGGCGGCGATATCGGCGAGACTTACGGCGTACCCGTCGAGCAAATCGTTGAAGCGATTAAGCATGGTGTACGTAAGGTGAATATCGATACTGACTTGCGTCTGGCATCCACAGGGGCGATTCGTCAACATTTGGCTCAAAACCCGAGCAACTTTGATCCGCGTAAATACTTCAAAGCGTCTATGCAAGCGATGTCCGACATCTGTACTAATCGCTTTGAAGCCTTTGGCTCAGCAGGCCAAGCGCATAAAATTCGTCCGATTAGCCTTGAGGGTATGGTTGAGTTTTATAAGTAAGTTTTTTGGTTAAAATAGCTTATTTAATGATATCTTATAACTCTATTAACGATAGGTGGCGCATATGATAGGACTGATTACTGGGCAAGTGCAGCATTTGATGGCACCAACCGCTTGTATTATGACCGCTTCTGGAGTGGGTTATGATATCGAGCTGCCGCTGTCGTCGTTCTGTCAGTTGCAGCTTGAACAGCAAGCGAGTATCTGGACGCATTTACATGTGCGTGAAGATGCGCAGCTACTGTTTGGCTTTATTGATCGTAAAGAGCGCGACGTGTTTCGGCAACTGATCAAAATCAACGGCGTCGGTGCCAAGATGGCTTTAGCGATGCTTTCAGCGATGTCAGCTGCGGAGCTCAAAATGCACGTTGAAGCGGATTCGGAAGTTGCGCTCACTCGCATACCAGGTATCGGAAAAAAGACCGCGCAGCGCTTGCTGATTGAGCTCAAAGATAAGCTGAAAAACATTGAAGTTGATAACAGCGCGCTTGAGCTCGACGTAGAGCCTGTTGTTGTCACCTCTGAAGGTAGTATTTTAGCGGAGGTGGAAGGGGCGCTAGTGAGCTTGGGCTATAAAGAAAAAGAAGCTCAGCAAGCCATCAAGGCAGCCAAAGCTGACGGCGCTACCTTTGATGACACCCAAAGTCTACTGAAAGCGACCTTGCAGCAGTTGTCCAGATTTTAGTTAACTTCGCTGATCACAACTTTTAATTCTTCATAAATAAGCGACACTAGATGTCGCTTATTTACCTTATATTGTCTCCGAATTAGGGTTTATGCATGACATAGACCAACACTTTGGTTATGCTATTTGCTAACTCAACATTTTTATAAAATGATACAACTATGACCCAAGAGCGATTAATTAATCCTTTAGAAGGCGCAGGTGATACGCCTGATGCCAATATTCGTCCGTCATTACTCGCTGAATATATCGGACAGCCGGTGGTGCGTGAGCAGATGGAGGTGTTCATTGGTGCGGCGCGGGCTCGTGATGAGGCACTAGATCATACGCTGATATTTGGTCCACCCGGTCTAGGTAAAACCACGCTTGCCAATATCATTGCGCGTGAGATGGGCGGCAATCTGCGCTCAACCTCAGGGCCAGTACTTGAGCGGGCAGGTGATTTGGCGGCGATGCTGACCAACTTAGAGACAGGCGATGTGTTATTTATTGATGAGATTCATCGTTTAAGCCCAGTTATCGAAGAGATCCTTTATCCAGCGATGGAGGACTTTCAGCTCGATATTATGATTGGCGAGGGGCCCGCTGCCCGCTCTATTAAGCTTGATCTGCCGCCTTTTACTTTGGTTGCGGCGACGACGCGAGCGGGCCTACTGACCTCACCGCTGCGTGATCGCTTCGGTATCGTGCAGCGCTTGGAGTTTTATAATATTACCGATCTGACCACTATCGTTAGCCGCGCAGCGCGCTTGATGGGAGTTCCTATGAGCGAAGATGGGGCAGTGGAGATTGCACGCCGTGCTCGTGGTACGCCAAGGATTGCCAATCGCTTGCTGCGCCGAGTACGCGATTATGCTGAGGTTAGAGGCGATGGTAGTATCAATGGAGTAATAGCGGCAAGCGCGCTTGATATGCTAGCCGTTGATAGACGCGGGCTTGACCACTTAGATAGACGCTATATCGAGATTTTGTTAGAGCGTTTTGATGGTGGACCTGCAGGCGTGGAAGCCGTTGCGGCCGCCATGGCTGAGGATAGAGGTACGCTTGAGGATGTCATTGAGCCCTACCTTATTCAGCAAGGTTATGTACTGCGTACTGCGCGCGGCCGCATATTGACGCAGATGGCGATCGATCAGATGGAGTAGGTTTGTAAGTTTTATCGCTGTTTAAAACATGACAGCCATTAACGTCTTATAGCAGTAAAGATCATAGCAGTAACTATGACAGTGTCACTAACCTTGCTAGCGCTACTTTGACTCAGGATTTGAAGATTGTTATTAAGCTAAAATACGCCAAAGCACGGCTAAAACCGCCAAGATATAAAATAGCGGCGACAACCAGCCGATGACTTGGGTGGCAATGGCAATGCTAATCGCGAATCCTGCTAGCGCTAACCAGTCGCGGCGGCGGTCATTGAGCATATCCGCGCGTATTTGCTGCATCTCGCGCAGTTGGCTGTCTTGTCTTGAGCCTTGCGAGGCTAGGCTCTGTAAGCCCTGATTCAGCAGCTTTGGAATATCGGTACTCGATAACAAAATCTCAGGCAGCTGCTGACGTAGCTGCTGCAGATTACGCATAGGATCGAGCTGCTCTTTGATCCATCCGCTTAGAATTGGCTTAGCTAATGACCAGATATCAAGATCAGGATACAGATCGCGGCCTAGACCCTCGACATGCACTAAGGTTTTAAGCAGGAGCATCAGCTGCGGCGGGATACTCATGTGATGGCGGCGGGCAATGTCTAATATCTGCATGAGTACGCCAGCAAAATCTATCTCGTTGATCGATTTTTGCACCATAGGGCCGACCGTACGGCGCATGTCACGTACTAAGGCATGTTTATCGGTATTGGGCGGTATCCAGCCGGCGCGGCTCACAATATCAACTAAGGCGGTGAAGTTATTATTCATCACTGCAAGCAGCATTCGCGCCACTATTAGCTGATCTTCCTTTGATAAAGTACCCATAATGGCACAATCAAGACCGATGTAGCGCGGCGCATGACCTAAGTCGACAGGGGTTATCTCACTATTAAGAGTTTTAACAGGCGGGGTTTCGACAAAGACATTACCCGGATGCATATCAGCATGAAAGAAATTATCACGAAAGACTTGGGTAAAAAATATCGTTAAGCCTTTTTCTGCTAATGCCGCACGGTCATAACCAAGCTTATCAAAGACTTCTACTTGCGAGATCGGCACGCCTTGAATACGCTCCATGACCATGACGTTCTTTGAAGCGTCATAAACCTCAGGCACATACATTAGCGCGGAGCCTAAGAAGTTATTACGCATCTTAGTGGTATTATCGGCCTCTAGCGTCAAGTCGAGCTCATTGAGCATCACTTGCCGATAGTCCTCGACGATATCGATCAGATGCACCGCACGCGCCGCTTCTATGCGCGCAGAGGCCCAACTCGCAAGCTCGCGCAGCAGCTCAAAGTCAGCGACGATAGTCTTTTGAATATCGGGACGCACCACTTTCACGACGACTTCGCGGCCATCAGGCAAGGCAGCGGTATGTACCTGTGCAATGGAGGCGGCGGCTAAGGGTTTAGTATCGAAGCGGGTGAATAGGCTATCAATATTCTGACCTAAGCCATACTTGCTATCTTCGATTTGGGCGATGGCTGTAGCAACATCGAAAGGCTTTACTTTATCTTGTAATTGAATAAGCTGTTCGATGATCTCAGGCGGCACTAAATCACGGCGGGTCGAGAGCAGCTGACCTAATTTTAAGAACAGCGTACCCATATCCTCAAGTGCGTACTTGACGGCATTAGGCTGATGCTTTTTGCCCCAAGCGGCAGGGTGCAGCCGCAGTAAACGCGCTACGGGCTGCAGCTGCGGCGCTTCTTCTACAGGAAAATGGGTATCGAGTCGATAACTGGCGGCAATACGCCAAAGCTCGAGTAGACGCGTGCGATGAGATAGTAGCATGAATAATAATTACTCTAGATAAGGGACAAGGTTAAAACAGTGGTAGCTGTGTTTAAGAAGATTTCACAGTAAATTATTGATCTTGTCTTAAACGCGCTTGCTCCATTCTCAGCGCTGTCAGCTTAGCCTGCTCGCGCTCGACATCAGCACGCAGCTTGAGTAGCTGCTGCTTTAGATCGTTCACCTCAGCTTTATCAATTGGATCCGGCTCACTAGTACCTGCGATATCATTGGCCCAGTCAGTGACATCATCAAAGACGCGCTTACCACTGTGGCGCAGTCCCCATTTGAGCTGCGTGATTAATAGCTGTAGCTGACTTGCCATAGGTTTGCCAATCAATGGCTCTAGCTGACCGGCAATGTCAGGATCAAACCCAGCGACTAACTGCTTGAGCTGCATGAGCACTTTGTAGTCTCCCTCTATCGGCAAGTTACCTTTTGGCTCGCGCAGCAAGTTAAGCAGCTGCGCAGGATTATCTACGGTAATAATACAGTCAGGCTGACTGTGGCCTAGCCGCGCCATCTCCATATCTGCCTGCTCGCGCTCATCTAACGGATCGCCGCCGCGCGGCTCAAACACACTAGGAGTCGTTACTGGTTCAAAACGCAGGCGCTTATGATTGAATATAACGTCTAAATGCAGCTCTGGCATCGCCATGTTGAGGCGAAGCACTTTACCAGCAAGCGGCTCAAGACCGGCTTGGGTAATCTCATCACTCATCAAAGCGACATTAATTAGCTTCTCAGCGCCTGCCAAAAGTAAGACCGTTAGCATAATATTCTCACAGTAATCAGATTAGGGTTCAGCTTTAAACTTAAGCAGCTACGCTTTAAAACCGCGATGCACAGCAACGATACCAGCCGTTAAGTTATGATAATCGCAATTGACAAAACCCGCTTGCTGCATCATCTGCTTAAGCGTTTGCTGATTGGGATGCATACGGATTGACTCAGCCAAATACTGATAGCTCTCCGCATCATTAGCGACGATTTTACCTATCATCGGTAGCGCGGTGAACGAGTATAAATCGTAAGCTTTTGATAACGGCTCAAATATGGGTTTAGAGAATTCTAAAATCAGTAGACGTCCGCCGGGCTTGAGCACACGGTACATGGATCGTAGTGCAGCATCTTTGTCCGTGACATTACGTAGACCAAAGCTGATGGTTAATAAATCAAAGCTATCATCATCAAAAGGCGCTAGCGTCTCAGCATTGGCAAGGACAAAATCGACGTTATTGCAGCCGGCATTGATTAAGCGCTCACGGCCAACCTCGAGCATCGCGGCGTTGATATCTGACAGCACGACATGACCATGACGACCGACTTCACGGCTGAACACCTTTGCTAAGTCGCCTGTACCACCTGCGATATCGAGCACCTTTTGGCCGGCGCGAACCCCTGATAAGCTAATCGCAAAGCGCTTCCACAAACGGTGAATACCAAAAGACATTAAGTCATTCATGATGTCGTATTTTTTGGCGACTGAGGTGAAGACGTCTGCCACGCGCGCTTGTTTTTCAGCCTTATTGACTGTCTTGTAGCCAAAATGCGTTTGCTCTAGACCATCGGTGTCTGGCGTATGCGGGTTATTGATATCGTCGCGCTGATTAAAGGCAGCTTTTTTGCTTGCACCGCTATTTAATGCAGACTGCACCTGAGACTGGGTTTGACTATCAGTAGCCGTATTCGGCATATCATAGTTAGACAGCGAGGTCTGTTGACCTTGCGGGGTTCCTACCGGTAAGTCTTGAACTTGGGTGAAATCATCGGCTTGCTGAGCGCCATCTTTACTGGTGTTTTGCTGTGCTTTAACTTGCTCGGTGATATGCTGATTAGTGGCAATACTATCTTTCACTAATTGGTCTCGTTGTTTATCGCTCGGCAAACTCTGATTGTGAGCTAAACCATGGCTGGAAGAGGTTGTTTGATCGGTCATAAATATTTCCTATTACTGATATACACAGCGATGAATAAAGCGCTAAAGGACTGTCATTTAAATCAAATTATTTGAATAAATTTGTTTAAATTAATAATTATTTAGGCGGCCTCAAACACTTGTGCGGCGTTGTCGCTATCGCTGTTATGGACTTTGTCAATAATCTTGAGCTCGCGAGCACAAAAGGGATCGATAAAGCCTTTGACACTATCAAGCGGACGCATCGCAGCGAAGCCTGAATTGATAAAGTCGTATAAAGAGTTGAAGTTATAACGATAAGCGGTACGTTTTGTCATACCAAACGCTTTTCTTATCATAAATGAGTTGATGTACTTATCAGCGCGGTAACAAACTTCTTTGACGTTCTCGAGCTGAGCTTTACGAGCATCGCCTTCGTCAACAGCGCGGTAGGCTTTGAGCATAGTGTCTTCATTGACAGGTAGGCTGTGCTCCATTAACCACTCAGCCAAATGCAAATCTAATTCAATCGCTAAAGTGGAAGCTGATATTGCCATGCTCCCGGTTTCTAGAGCAGTAGCAGGCGCAAAACGCTCGACTTTCTGAGCCTTTGGAACGATGCGCTGTAGCTGTTTGGCAAGCGCTTTGAATTCAGCACCGTCATAGAGCTGAGTCAAAAAATAATCCGCCATCAGCTTATTTTTGGGCTTATTAAACAGCTCACTATGAGTACGCTTGATACGTGCTCTTTGCCAAGCTTGTACTTCGGTCAGCTTTTGATTGAGTGCCTCATCATCGTGGTGAGGTAATTGCCAATAATGAGCTAAGTGTTGTTGTAAATCGGATAGAGCAGACATGAAGAAATCCTATAATAAATGTGTTAAAACCCGTGTCTAAGAGTATATGCGGTTTGTGACTTATACTAATAGCAAAAAAGCGTGGTGAGCGTAACCTTGTTTTGTAAACCAAAGCTTTTTATGAACCCCAAGACTTCGTAAATGAGTCTAGCGACTACTTTGGTATTTTGTTATGAGGCTATGATACATCAAAGACTAGCGCTTTTCCGTTGTTATGCGCTTTTTTTCTTTTTTCACTAATGATAAGTTTACGTTTACAAAAGCTTGAATAAAGCTTGCTGCGCTCAAAGGGAGACGATACCGCTACCAGACTTGCTATAAAGCTTGCTGTGCCGACATTACACAGTGGCGGATTATCAGCGGTTATAGATATGGGCTATGCTGTATCGTACTCAAGTTACCTTTAAATAAAAAACAATACAAATGGCAAACTGTTACACAGTGATATTATCTCGGTGGCAAGTGAATGCTATTATTCGTCTACTCCCTCCTAAAAATAATGACTAAGTGAGTCGCTATTATGTCTAACGATAAAGAGCATAAAACCGGTGCCAATAAAAAAAATGATGATACCCAGCAAGCCGTCAGCGCGCGCTTAGATCCAAAAGTGGTTAGTAGCCGGCTAACGCCCAATCCATTGAGTGAGTTTTCGATGGATAAAGACGAGCTAAGGCTTGCATTGGTCACTGCACAATTCGCGCTTAGGGCGACCAGGCAACAAACACCGCCGCCGACCAATAACCCTACCGGCTTGCTGGTGCTCGTCAACGGTATGGAGCAAGCAGGTAAAGGCAGCTCAGTCAAGCAGCTGCGGCAGTGGGTCGATCCAAGGCTACTAAAAGTAGAGGCTACTATTGGCTACCCGCCCTTAGCTTATCAGCCTATTTGGCAGGCCCATACTAAAGCGATGCCGCGTCACGGCGATGTGATGGTTTATTTTGGGAATTGGTACGCCGATTTGATACATAACGTCATGCGCATGATTCAAGAGGCATCAGCAGACCGCGCAAGCGGGAAACAAGAATTGCCAACAGCAGATTGGCACCTTTATTTGACAGAGCAATTGGCTGAGCTTCAGACCTTTGAGCAAGATTTGCGCGCCAATCATACCAAAGTATTAAAGTGTTGGTTCCATATTGATGCTGAGACGCTAAAGGAGCGTCTTAATGATGATACCGCAGATCCTCAGTATCTATATCAGATAGACTGGTGCGATGAGCAGGTGCTCGAGCAGTTTAACTTAATAGCCGCAACGATATTGCGTGAGCAAGGCGACTGGGTCATCATTGATGGTAATGACAAGTCGCAAGCACAGATAAGTTTTTGTCATGAAGTGCTTCATGCTATACAAGCGGCATTAGCGAGTAGTGAGGTACCTATCGAAGAAAACTCAGATAACGTCTCAGTGTCTAATACTGCTGCTTCTGCTTTTGTAGCGGCAGAGGTACCAAAAGCGCTCACTGATATCAAAGACCATGACCTAGATAAGTCAGATTACAAAGAGGAGCTTGCGGAGAAGCAAGCTGAGTTTGCAAGGTTAATACGAGCTCGCGGAGGTCGTCATGTGGTATTTGCTTTTGAAGGTATGGACGCGGCGGGTAAGGGCGGCTCAATAAAAAGGATGGTAGCACCACTCGATCCGCGTGAGTATCAGATTTATAATATCGGCGCACCGATGCTCTACGAGCTGCAGCATCCTTATCTCTGGCGATTTTGGACGCGGTTGCCTAATGAGCAGACCGACCGTATCAGCCGTATTGCTATCTTTGATCGCACTTGGTACGGAAGAGTGTTGGTCGAGCGTGTTGAAGCGCTTGCTGGGCCTGCCGATTGGCAACGCGCTTATGGGGAGATCAATCGCTTCGAGGCGGATTTGCAAGCAGCAGGCACGCTTGTGATTAAGTACTGGTTAGCTATCGATAAAGACGAGCAGCTCAAGCGCTTTGAGGCAAGACGAGAGACTCCGCATAAAAAATTTAAACTCACTGATGATGATTGGCGCAATCGTGAGAAGTGGTCAGATTATGTACAAGCGGCAGCTGATATGCTCGCGCATACGGATACTGAGCACGCGCCTTGGTGTATTGTTGCGACCAATGATAAGCGCCGCGCGCGTCTTGATGTACTCGATCATGCTATTGCACAACTAAAAGCCTATAAATAAGTGGCAAAATAAACGACAAAATCAGCGGTAAAACAAAAAGATAGGCACTGATGAACCTGTCGTTACAATTTTGGCAATTTCAATGTGCATAAGTGCTAAATTTTTAATATAATGGGCGCACAAATAAGGGCTGATGATTCTTTAATTTCTAGGATCAGTCTTAAATACAGTATCTCAGTGTTTTAGTGCGTCGATGTTTATTGCTTTTATATTTATTATTTGGTATTTCATTGTCGCATTTTAATGATTTGTTCTAATTCTAATGGTTCCATTCTAATAAACTTGTCAGCGGATATTTATGATGTAGATAACCGCTAGTGACCTAAGCCGCGAGCTGCCTTAATCAATTGATTCGGACTGTTACTTGCGGCTTAATTGTATGTCTATAGCCTGTGGCAGGCAAGTTTAGAAGGATTGCTATACATTCAATAGAGTAGCTCTATCCAGATTCAAGCACGATGAAGTTAAGCCGCAACCACGTAACTGAGCATGATATCAGCGTGTATTGTGACATCATTATTACTAGCAAGTCTCTTTAATCTTACTCAAGGCGTCTCATTTTATGGGTATTAGCAGCAACTCTGCAGCATCAACTAAGCCGGTTGGTTCTATGAGAATCAATTTATTTTTTGCTATTGTACTGATTGTGATGACCAGCTACTTCTTATGGTGGGGTCTCGACTACACGATGCGTCAGCAAACGACGTTGTTTATCGTTGCTACTGCCTTTGGTGTCTTTATGGCATTCAATATCGGTGGTAACGACGTCGCCAACTCTTTTGGCACCTCAGTAGGCGCAGGTACCTTGACCATTCCGCAAGCTTTGGGGGTGGCCGCGATATTTGAGGTGTCAGGGGCGGTGCTAGCAGGGGGCAGCGTCACCAATACTATTCGTAAAGGCATTGTTGATTTAGATGGCTTGTCGGTGAGTCCTAATCAGTTCATCTATGTCATGCTTTCCGCCTTAATTGCTGCCGCGTTTTGGTTATTATTCGCCACCAAAAAAGGTCTACCGGTTTCCACCACGCACTCCATTATCGGCGGGGTAGTGGGTAGCTCGATTGTCTTAGGTATCACTTTGGGCGGTACCGATATGGCGCTATCCACAGTCAATTGGACCACTATCGGTACGATCGCTATTTCTTGGGTGTTATCGCCTTTATTGGGCGGGGTATTGGCTTATATTTTATATGGTCATATTAAGCGCAATGTTATTGACTATAATGATAAAGCCGAAGCGCAAGTTGCAGAGCTAAAAGCCGACAAAAAGGTCATCAAAAAAGAGCACAAAGAGCGCTTTGATGCGATGACTGAGTCGGAGCAGCTGTCTTATACCTCAGCGATGCTGCGTGACCAAGAGATATACAAGGATGATGACTGTGATGTCGAAGATTTAGAGACCGATTATTATCAAAAGCTATATATTGTAGAGCGTGAGCGCGAAAATGTAGATACTCTAAAAGCCTTAAAGAAGTGGGTACCTCTGCTAGCAGCTATGGGCGGTGTTGTCATGACCTCGCTGGTAGTGTTTAAGGGTCTCAAAAACGTCAATAGTAATATGACCACCCTGCAGGGCTTCTTAATCATGGGAATGATAGGGGCGTTAGTATGGCTTGCGACCTTTATTTATACCAAAACCATTCGCGGTAAGCACAAAGAAGATCTGACCAAAGCAACCTTTATTATGTTCAGCTGGATGCAGGTCTTTACCGCTTCAGCCTTTGCCTTTAGTCATGGCTCCAACGATATCGCTAACGCCGTGGGTCCTTTTGCCGCGATTATGGATGTGATCCGTACGAATGCGATCTCCTCAGAAGCGGCAGTGCCATCGCCTGTGATGCTCACCTTTGGGGTTGCGCTGATCGTCGGTCTTTGGTTCATCGGTAAAGAAGTCATTCAAACGGTCGGTACTAACCTTGCCAAAATGCATCCGGCTTCTGGTTTTTCAGCTGAGCTTGCCGCAGCAGGTGTGGTCATGGTCGCTTCCACTTTGGGACTGCCCGTATCGAGTACGCATACTTTAGTCGGCGCGGTGTTAGGTATCGGTATTGTCAACAGAGACACCAATTGGGCGCTTATGAAGCCTATTGGACTGGCGTGGGTTATCACTCTACCCGTCGCCGCCACGCTGTCGGCTATTAGCTTCTTAGTACTGAATCAAATCTTTAGTTAGTAAAATACCAACTATAAAAAACCAAAAAAGCTTATCGGTTATCATCGATAAGCTTTTTTACTATTACAAAGTGTGGATGGGGTTTAATGTAGTGCTCTTGTCACTCACTCAAACTTCAAGAGCTTGATTGCCAGCCGCTTGATTATCTGTCTTGTCTGGATCAAACTGCTGGTCTGTACCGAACTGCTGGCGTTTTTTGGCAAAGAAGCGATCTAGGCGATCCATAGCGTTCTCTAAATCATGTAGATTAGGTAAGAATACTAAGCGAAAATGATCAGGCGTATCCCAATTAAAACCAGTACCTTGTACCATCAGCACCTTTTCATCAATCAACAGATCCATCATAAACTCCATATCGTCTTTGATAGGATAGATCTCAGGGTCCATCTTAGGAAAGCAATAAAACGCCCCTTGCGGCATAGAACAAGAGATACCAGGTATCGCATTGAGACGCGATATAGCCATTTCGCGCTGCTTAAATAAACGGCCCTTCTCTGAGGTCAGCTCTTTCATGCTTTGATAGCCGCCCATCGCTGTTTGAATGGCATACTGTCCTTGTACGTTTGAGCACAGACGCATAGAGGCGAGCATATCTAAGCCTTCGATAAAGTCGGTGGCATGCTGTTTTTTACCAGACACCATCATCCAGCCGGCGCGAAAACCTGCGATACGGTGCGATTTTGACAAGCCATTATAAGATAGGACTAACACCTCATCAGTAAGCGTGCTCATAGGCTTATGCTCCACATCATCGTATAAGACTCGATCATAAATCTCATCCGCCATAATAATTAAATTATGCTCTTTAGCCACTTCGATTATCTGTTTCAAGTTCTCATCAGAGTATAGCGCCCCCGTTGGGTTATTCGGGTTGATAACGACGATGCCTTTGGTTTTGCTGGTGATTTTGGACTTAATATCTTCGATATCAGGCTGCCAGTTGTCATCTTCATTACAGCGATAGTGTACTGCAGTACCGCCTGAGAGGTTAGTTGCTGCTGTCCATAGCGGATAGTCAGGCATTGGGATGAGGACCTCGTCGCCATCATTCATCAGCGCCTGCATCGTCATCACAATCAGCTCTGAGACCCCATTACCTAGATAGACATCACGTACATCGACTGCCGATAGCAAACCTTTTGACTGATAATACTGCAGCACCGCTTTACGCGCCGAAAATATCCCCTGTGAGTCTGAGTACCCTGTCGCTTCTGGCAGATTCATTGCCACATCACGCAGGATCTCATGCGGCGCTTCTAAGCCAAAGGGGGCAGGATTACCGACGTTGAGTTTGAGAATGCGTTGACCTTCGGCTTCCATTTTATTAGCCGTTTTTAATAAAGGGCCACGAATGTCATAGCAAACGTTTTGTAATTTTTCAGATTTTTTGAGCTCGGTCATAGTAGTACCATCCTTGACTTGATATACAGTAGTATCAGCCGTGTTGTTAAGATAAGTGCTTGAGGGTTTAGGGTTTTGGTTGGTGTCTGCTGAGGAAGTAGGTAGAGGTGTAGCCGCTGATTTACTCGAACTTTGGCGGATAGTATTATTGTTGTTGCTAGAAGTCTCACGGACACTATCGCCACGAAGCAGATACCCTTCTGTGCAGCCTAAGATATGGGCAAGCGTAGGCAGCTTGGATGAGACAATACCGTTAATACCGCGCTCCCAGTTAGAGATAGCGCCGCGACTGACTTTAGCGCCCGCTTTGGTCATCGCCTGTGCTAATTGCTCGGCGGTCAGACCTTTGTCACGGCGAAGTTGTACCAGTCTCTCAGCTTGTGCTAAGCGTTGGTCTTGAGCGGAGTCAGCTTGGATTTTACTCATAATGGTCTTGCCCTTAGCTTGTGAACAATTTATAAAACACCTTAGTGCAAGATATTATTGCATTAAAAATAATAATGCAAGTCGCCTATACTAAGTTGATGCAAGTTATTCTTGCAATTTACGATTTGATTCTACTCCTTTACGCAAGCTTAAAGAGCTGTGCTTTATAAAATGCATTAATAACAAATACTTAAGATTCGTTGTAAGTATCAATCAAAGCAAAAGTAGTTTATATACTTACAAAAATATAAGCGAATTTTAACGTGTGATTTTAGTAATTGCGGCTAGCCATACATTGAATAATGAGTGATAAACATCATATCTTATAGGGCAGAAAGTTTTGAAGACTCAAAATTTTAATCAAGCGACTTTTAATCTAGAGACTAAGAATAAGGAATGACTATGCAAGACAGCCAACTTACCAAAGAAGAGATCGCTCAGTTAACCGAAGACGACTGGAAACAGCGTTTAAGTGCCGATGAGTATCATGTCATCCGCGAGAAGGGCACCGAACGTCCTTTCACTGGCGTCTATAATGACGTTAATGATAAAGGCATCTATCGCTGTAAAGCTTGCGGTGCCAAATTGTTTGATTCAGAGAGCAAGTTCGATGCTGGCTGCGGTTGGCCAAGTTTCGATCAAGGTATCGATAATGCTGCTATCGACGAGCACGTTGACGACTCTTTAGGTATGCGCCGTACTGAAGTGACTTGTAGTAATTGTGACGCGCATTTAGGCCATGTGTTCCCTGACGGGCCGCGTGAGACCACGGGTATGCGCTATTGCATCAACTCGGTGTCTATTGATTTGGATAAAGCGGAAGATTAAGCGGTATTCAGTATGAGCTACTTATCACGCAGGCTTTAAGATATAGTAGGGGAGCTAATAAGGCTCCCTTATTTTTTTATCAGTAGGTCTTTTTATAAATAGGTGAAGCGTAATAAAAGACAATTTAATTAAGGATGAATAATGAGTACGATTTATGATTTTACGGCTGAGCGTATGGATGGCACAGAGCAGTCTTTTGCTGACTTTGAGGGGCAAGTGCTGCTAGTGGTTAATACCGCGAGCAAATGTGGTTTTACCCCGCAGTTTGAGGGGCTTGAAGTCCTAAATGAGCAGTATAAAGACCAAAAATTAACCATCATTGGCTTTCCGTGTAATCAGTTTGGCGGACAAGACCCCGGTAGTAACGAAGAGATCGGCGCTTTTTGTCAAAAAAACTACGGCGTCAGCTTCCCGATGATGGCCAAAGTCGATGTCAATGGTAGCGATGCCCATCCAATTTTTAAGTGGCTTAAAGAGCAAAAAGGTGGCCTGCTCACTGATGGTATCAAATGGAACTTTACTAAGTTTTTGATAGGTAGCGATGGGCAAGTGCTTGAGCGTTATGCACCAACCACTAAGCCTGAGGCTCTTAAAGCTGATATTGAAAAAGCGCTGGCCGCTGCTAAATAAATTTCTATTACTAAGACGAGGTAGCTAGTAAGCAGGAAACAAATTATCTAAATATTTTTTGAATATAAAGCTAATAAAAACAGCTGCTTGCTAGTAAGTCACTATAAAAAGTAAAAAAATTTACTAAAAATGGTGAAAACTGTTTGACAGGCATCACTAAATCTATATAATACACACCCACAGCAAGGGGCTTTATTGGTTCTGAGCTGTTAGAAGTTAATTAAGAGGTGACAGTCTTGATTAGCTGGATATAAGAAATCTTAAACTCAGTTTTGGGTTAAGGTTTCTAGAATTTTCCCTTTAAGGAAAATTCTCTTGCAGAGCTAAAAAAGCAATGCTTTTTTATACGCTCTTCAGGGTGATTAGCTCAGTTGGTAGAGCGTCTGCCTTACACGCAGAATGTCGGCGGTTCGAATCCGTCATCACCCACCACTTATTAGCAAGTGGGCCTTTTATAAAGGCAAGATGCTAAGACGACCTAAGCAGCGGTAGTTCAGTTGGTTAGAATACCGGCCTGTCACGCCGGGGGTCGCGGGTTCGAGTCCCGTCCGCTGCGCCATATTTAAAACGAATTTAAACTCTCAAGTTTAAGCAAGTTTCGCCTCAAACATAACTTTGTTTGGGGTTTTTTTGTGTCTGTATTTCCTCTTCATGCCTTTACTTATAAAGGTTGGCTGCTTTTGCTATATTCATCTTTATAAAGTGCTCTATTCTTTAATAGTGCATGAGTAATAAGTCTTTGCGCATGCGCTCTATCTTTTGAAAGTAAGTGACCAACCGCTCGGTGACCAAAAGGTGACCAAAACCTGTTCAACACGCCCTGATAAAAAACAGTAAAAGATATCATCTCAAGCTTGGCAACTCGACCGTGACCTCAAAATAATACTCGTCTTTGATACGAATACTCACTGTGCCACTGTGAGCTTTGGCAATCGCTTGCACGATAGATAGACCTAAACCTGCACCTGCTTGATGCTGATCGGCTTTATCATAACGGTAAAAACGCTCAAAGAGCTTATCCGCCTCCTTTTGCGCTAACGGCTCAGGCAATTGATTGGTGATAGTGATAGTTGCCATTTTAGATGTAGTCACAGACTGAATCTCGATGACGCTATTGCTCGCAGCATAATAGATGGCATTGGAGAGCAGGTTGGCAAATAGTCGTTGTAGTAAGCTGTTGTCCCCTAATAGCAAGCCAAACGCGCCACTTTTTTCAAAACTGATATCGCGCTCCTCTGCTATGAGCTCGAAGTAGTCGATAAGCTTAGTTAATAGCACCTCACTATCGACAGGTTGCCGCTGCGAATCACTCAGCCCCTTTTGAGTTTTGGCAAGCAGCAGCATGTTATTAATCAGACTCGATAATTGCGCGAGGGTGTCATGCTGATGATGGAGCTGCTCGGTATATTCCTCAAGGCTTCTAGGTTTACTTAGCATGACTTGGGTTTGGGTGGTGAGCGTCGCAAGTGGCGTACGTAGCTCGTGGGCGATGTTGTCCGAGAAGCGCGATAAAGAATCAAAATTACTCTCAAGCTTTGCCAGCATCAGATTATACGACTGAGCCAACGGACGCAGCTCTAATGGCATATCGCTGACCGTCAGCCGCTCATCCAAGCGCTCAGGATTGATACCTTTCATCTTTTGCACGATCGTTGCCAATGGCGCAAAGCCCCAATAGACGCTCAGCGCGGCAATAGACACTAGCAGCAGGGTAATGACAAATAAGATCAGGCTTAGCTGACGGTTAAACTGCACCAAGTACTGATGATGAACATCGATAGGCAGCGCGATAAGCGATAGCGCTTGCTCGTTTTCGATGACGATAGCGCGGTAATGTCTGTCATTTATATGAGTGACAAACTGCTGCTGCGCGTTATTTTGCCACAAAGTTATGAGATTAAAATCATCACCTAACTCATGAGCAAAGCTGTTCGGAGTGGTGGATAATAGCTGTCCTTGCTTATCAGTAATGACGGTTTTTAGGTCATAATCGAGCGCTGAGGAATGTAGATGTTTATCTTTGTTTACCTTATATGGATCGCTCAATTCTGTTAAAGCAGTGTCTGGATTTTGCGCCTCTAAATCGCTTAGACGTTGACGCCAATTAAAGGCGGCGTGAGTGATAATCTCAGCGTCCATCTCTTCAAAGTGACCTTTCACTGAGTGGCCCACCCAGATATAAATTACTATCTGCGATAGCACCACAAAGATAGTCAATAAGAAGATGGTGCGCCATAGCAGAGGCAGGCGGCGATTGTCAGCTTTATACGTCATGATACGCTATTCTATTTTGAGACCAGATTTGAGTCCAGGTCAATTTGGGAATCAGTACTTTTATGGCTCTCATTACTGTCAGCGTTGGCAGCATTGTCCTCTAGCTTATAGCCCATACCGCGTACCGTATGAATAAGCTTAGTTTCAAACTCATCATCTACTTTGAGCCTTAGCCGCCGTATTGCCACATCGATCACATTGGTATCACTATCAAAGTTCATATCCCAGACTTGGGAGGCGATAACCGAGCGCGGCAATACCTCCCCTTGACGCTCAAGCATAAATTGTAATAACGCAAACTCTTTAGCAGTCAGCTTAATCGATCTCTCGCTGCGGTGTACCATGCGTTTAGCAATATCTAGCTTGAGATCAGCAAGTTGCAGCACCGTATTTTGATAGTCCGCTTGATTGGCACGGCGCAGTAGGTTTTTGACACGCACGATAAGCTCGGCAAAGGCAAAGGGCTTAGTAAGATAATCATCACCGCCAATCTCAATACCCTTGACTCTATCGCTTAGCTCATCTTTAGCGGTCAAAAATAGCACAGGGGTCAGCTTGCCCGCCGCGCGATAATTGCTCACCAATTCAAAGCCGCTAACGTCAGGCAGCATCACATCCATAATGATGACATTAAAAGTATCGGTCATCATTGCGTGATAGCCATCAAGGCCTGTCGCTCGATGCTCAACGATAAAACCGGCTTCGCTCAGACCCTTTTTTATATACTCGCCAAGCTTTATCTCATCTTCTACTAATAACACTTTCATGCTTTTTCCTTGGGTTTACTTCTTAAGCTTGCCAGTGGCTATTTTTATATTTTGTAGCACGCGCTGATATAAGCATACTAGCGCAATAGCCCTGTGAGCAGTATTTAATTTAGTGAAGATGACAAGATTGTCATCTTGCTGTCATGTCTCTGTCAGAATGAATAAGCTATGCTTTAAGCTAATAAAAGCCCTCAAAACTCATTAAGGATCAACTATGTCACCATTTGAATCAAAGTCTTTATTTAAATCAATCGTAACCACTGCTATCGCTTTAGCCGTTTCAACCTCAGCCTTAGCGCATTCTCCAGAGATGCGTGGTGAAAAAGATCAAATGAATTGTGAAAAAATACAAAAACATATGCAGATGATGCAAAACATGGATCATAGCCAAATGAATATGGACGATGCTGCGATGAAAGCTATGATGAACAATATGGGCAAAATGAAACAGATGTATCAAAGGCATTGCGTAAGTGATAAGCCTGTGAGCAGCAACAAAAGCTCTTAAATCCGCAGTTAACGATAACTTGCTTCTTTAATGGGCAAAGCCAATGGATGGCATAAAACCAATGAAGTTTTTATTAGGAATATTATTTAGTGTCATAGCCGCGATAATCGGGGTGTTTGCAGTGGTCAGTAGCGGCATGATTAGTGTCGCAGCGGATAAAGCACATCAGCCTATGGTCTATGATTTTTTAAATTGGGCTCGTAGCCAATCAATAGCAAAAGCTAGCGAAGATATTACAGTACCAAAGCTCGATGAGGCGGCCATGATTAGCTCAGGCGGGGCCGATTATAATGATATGTGTGCCGGCTGCCATTTGTTTCCAGCGGTAGAGAGCACTGACCTTAGCGCAGGTTTATACCCTAAACCGCCTAATTTTACTAATGCAAAAGTGGTTGAGCGTTACAAAAGCGAAGCGGGTGCTCAGCAGAGCTTTTGGGCGATTAAACATGGCATTATAGCATCGGCAATGCCCGCTTGGGGCGCGACTCATGATGACGATAGACTGTGGGCAATGGTCGCCTTTATTAGAGTATTACCTGAGCTGAGCGCTGATCAATACACGATGCTGACCACTCGATTTGATACCGATATGCTCGCCATGTCTTTAGATAGTGAAGCTATGGAGAAGACAGAACATTAGTTATAGTCAATTCACTCTAAAAGTAACATAGCGCTGCCGGAATGAATTTTGCGCAGCCTCTGTGATAACAGCACGCAAGTAAAATTTATACCAGTAGCGCGTTTGAATTTATAACAATCTTACTTTGAGCTGACTATAGCTTAACGAAGTAGCAGTTCAGTTATTGCTAGCTTAGATCAGGTGTACTTAGATATAAGGTTTGCCCTGATCGATGTAAGATAAGTTAATGTTAGATAAGACAAGATATGTTTTTAAAAGGATAAAAGTATGATGGCTACTAAATACCAAAAGCTATTGGGTTCATTCGTTGTCTTGACAGCGGCATCGACATTGATGGCTTGCAGTGGGCCTGAAAGCACAGCTGCCGAGGTGCAGCCTATAAATGATAGCGCGCCTACTAATGTGCAAATGTCACAAACAGACGCGAGCACTCAAAGCGCTATGCCAGCACCTTTGCAGTCCATGCAAGCGGTGTCTGAGCCAACGATCTTACAAAACGTCTCAGCAACAGTCTATAAAGATGCCAATTGCGGCTGCTGTAAAGAGTGGATCGGTCATGCTGAGGATCATGGTATGACAGCTGAGGGTCAAGACGTCACCGACTTAGCGGTATTTAAACAGCGCTACGGCGTACCTAATAATATGCGCTCCTGCCATACTACAGTGACGAGTGATGGTTATGTATTTGAAGGTCATGTCCCGGCCAAGTACGTGGCACAGTTTTTAGCAAACCCACCAAGCGAGGCGATTGGCCTTGCGGTTCCGGGTATGCCTATGGGCAGTCCAGGTATGGAGTATCAAAACAGATTTGATCCGTATCAAATCATGCAAATTAACAAAGACGGTAGCAGCACGGTTTATGCACAAATTGAGTCGCCGCAGCAGCAACTATAGTTTGAAGCGTTTTTAGAGATTTTAGTATTTATTAATTCCTTATTACGAGTCATCTTATGAATAATAAAAATACGCTCAACCGTCGTCATTTTTTGACAGGATCGTCCGCCTTGGTAGGGGCGTCCATGTTATCTGGCCTGCCAACGATGGCCAATAGTGCTTTGGGCAGCTCGAAAAATAACGCGGTCATTAATAGCGATAGACCCGATCATAAAGTGCCTATCCTCACAGGTAACGAGTTCGATCTTTATATCAGCAAAAAGCCTGTTATTGTTAATGGAAAATCCAGTATGGCCACGCTGATTAATGACTCACTACCTGCGCCAACGCTGAAGATGCAAGAGGGCGATACGGTCATCATCCGCGTGCACAATCAGATGAATGAGCCGACTTCTATTCATTGGCATGGTCTGCTCGTACCTTTTGAGATGGACGGTGTGCCGGGTATTAGCTTCGACGGCATCCCTGCCAATAGTACCTTTACTTATAAGTTCAAACTCAAACAATCAGGGACTTATTGGTATCACTCGCATACAGGCTTTCAGGAGCAAACGGGTATGCGCGGCGCGATCGTCATCGAGCCAAAAGCGGTGGAGCGCTATCCGGTGGCAGAAGATCATGTGATTTTGCTCAGTGATTGGACGCACCGTGATCCACATACGTTACACAAACTACTCAAACAGCGCGCTGACTTTGATAATTATCATCTACCAGATTTCAAAAAACTCCTTTCTGATATCGCCGCCACCGATATAGAGGCCGCTTTTGATAAGCGCAAAATGTGGAATCAGATGCGCATGATGCCGACTGATTTTAGTGATTTGTCAGGGGAGACGACTTTTACTTATCTGATTAATGGTAAGACTACCGCAGCGAATTGGGCGCAGCTGGTCAAGGCAGGGCAACCTGTTAAGCTACGCTTTATCAATGGCTCGGCGCAGACGATATTTGATGTGCGCATACCCGGTCTTAAGATAAAAGTCGTCGGCACTGATGGTAATGATGTCGCGCCAGTAGAAGTCGATGATTTTCGTATTGGTGTGGCTGAGACTTATGATGTCATCGTCACGCCAACTAAAGACGCCCATACTATCTTTGCGCAAAACATCGATCGCACCGATTATGTGACCGCGACCCTAGCTACTCAAAAGGGCGCTCGCGCTGTCACACCTCAGATGGATGGTATCGAGTGGCTCACTATGGCCGATATGATGGGGGCGATGGGCGACAAGGGTTATGACGCGCACCATGCCAAGACTGAGTATGACTTTAAGACCGATATGCGCGTCGATAGTCCGCGCATGAACCTAGATGATCCTGGGATTAATCTGCGTAACATCGATAGAGAGGTGCTGACGTATAGCCAGCTGCGTTCTGTTGGCAACGAGATCATGAACGAACAGCGCAAACCGACTCGCGAGGTTGAGATTCATCTAACGGGTAATATGGAGCGCTATATTTGGGCGCTCGATGGCATTATGTTTAAGGATGCGCCGCCTGTCAATATCAAACCGGGCGAGCGCGTGCGTATTACCTTAGTCAATGACACCATGATGAGCCACCCGATGCATCTACATGGTATGTGGAGTGATTTGCGTGCGCCTAATGGCGACTTTCAAGTACGCAAGCATACTATCTTAGTACATCCTGCGCAAAAGGTAAGTTTTGATGTGACGGGCGAGGCAGGACGCTGGGCTTGGCATTGCCATCTGCTTTATCACATGGAAGCCGGCATGTTTAGAGAAGTCGCTGTCGTTTAATGAATTGTGGAAGGTGAGTTTTATTATGAAAACAATTAAAAAATTTCTGCCATTCATTGGCTTATCATCAATGCTCTTGCTAGCATCGCCTTTTGCCATGGCTGCTGAAATGTCGAATATGGATCATAGCAGCATGGATATGTCGGGTATGGATCATAGCAGCATGAGTATGTCGGATATGGACATGTCAGGAATGCAAGGCGGAGAGCCGCCTGCTGACGCGCGTAGCCCTGATTATTCCAATGGCGTAGGCTATGGTGAGTATGGTAAGCCGGTGATGATGGGTAGCTTGCCGACTTGGGGCGTATCGGTAGATGATTTGGGCTATCAGTTCGAGGACGATCAAATCAACTTTGAGATAGAGGGTTGGTATGGTGATGATAGTAGCCGTCTTAGATTACGTACTGAAGGCAGTGCAGCGACCGAAGATGACAAAGAAATCGATAGTCTAAGCTCGCTTGCTTATTGGCAGCCGCTTAGTATCTTTTGGAATGGCGAAGCCGGCATCGCTTATAACACTGAAAACGACAAGTCAGCACTGATGGCGGGTATCGTCGGCACAGCGCCTTACTTTATTGAGACTGATGCTAGAGCCTATGTTTATACTGATGGTCAAGTCCAGCTCGATCTTGGTGCAGAATATGAGTGGCGCTTGGATCAGCATTGGGTAGTCATACCTGAGGTGGAGCTGACAGCATTTAGCAAGGATGATACTGATAATGACATTACTAAGGGCTTTAATGAGCTTGGAACTGAGGTTCGGCTCACTTATGAGATGCTCAGTCGTCAGCTATCTCCGTATGTCGGCTTTAGCTACGAGACAGTATTATCAGATGCAAGAGACTTACGTCGCCAAAACAATGAAGGTGTTGACACTAGTAGCGTCACCGCAGGGGTAAAATTTTGGTTCTAGGTTCCTAGTTCTAAATGCACAAATATCTCATTATTTAGAGTGCTGAGATTAACATTAGTATGAACCTTGATACTATTACTAACGTGTTAACGACTAAACAAGCACCTTTTAAAAGGTGCTTTTTTGTTAAATTATTATTTAGCTGAATTTAATAAGTATATTAATGGTTTGACTAAGCAACTAAAGATCAATTTTAAATTAGCTTAACCATATAACTATAAAAAAGGAGTAATCGCATGAACAACGATATGAACCATAAGCAAAAAATGAATCCTTATGTCAAATTTGGTCTGATGATTCTGACCTCGACCATCGTCATGTACATCATGATGTACTTTAATACGTATAAATGGGATCACGTCTATTTTAGTGAGACCCGTGCTTATATGGCACTATATATGGGTGCGATGATGGCTGTTATCATGCTTGCTTTTATGGGTAATATGTATAAAAAAACTAAGGTCAATTTGATGATTTATGGTCTTAGTATCGTGCTATTTGCTTTTGGCTTATGGGGCGTACGCTCACAGCAAACCGTCGATCAGGTGGATTGGATGCAGGCGATGATACCGCACCATTCTATCGCTATTTTGACCAGTGAACGCGCCGATATCGATGACCCGCGTGTTCGTCAATTGGCAGAGGACATCATCAAAGCTCAAAAGCGCGAAATCGGCGAGATGCAAGCATTAATCGAAGAGCTTGAATAAAGAGTAATGGTGCTAATACGTACCGTTGTTTACTGTGTTTAAGGAGCAGCGTCATGTCTCATAATATGGACAAAAAACTGAATGAAGCTGGCAAGTTTGACAAAGTACCAAAAGATTACCATGGTACGGTTTACACTTGCCCTATGCATCCAGAAGTTAGAGACGTCAGAAACAGCGGCTGTCCGATATGCGGTATGGGGCTTGAGCCTGAGACCATTACAGCGGGCGAAGAAGATACCGAAGAGCTTGACGATATGACGCGTCGCTTTTGGATCTGTACCCTGCTGACCTTACCGCTATTTATTTATGCTATGGGCGAGATGGTCGGCCTTAACTTTAAGCAGATCGGGCCGCTGGATCTCTCAGGTCAAATGGGTCAAATCATTCAGTTAGTGCTCGCCACGCCCGTCGTGGTTTGGGGCGCGGCTCCCTTTTTTGTGCGCGGTTGGCAGTCGATTCAGAGCCGCAACCTTAATATGTTTACCCTAATCTCGTTAGGGGTCGGCGCAGCTTTTGGGTTTAGTATTGTCGCAACCTTTTTCCCAGGCATCTTCCCAGATAGCTTTCGAGGGGCATCCGGTCAAGTTGGCGTTTATTATGAAGCGGCCGCAGTCATTACGACTTTGGTTCTGCTCGGTCAAGTGTTAGAGCTCAAAGCCAGAAGTCAAACCTCAGGCGCGATTCGCGCCCTGCTTGAGCTGGCACCGCCGACGGCTAGACGAGTTAACGACAAAGGTGAAGAGGTTGAGGTTTCACTAGATGAAGTGGTCGCGGGTGATCACTTACGCGTGCGACCCGGCGAGAAGCTTCCTGTCGACGGTATGGTCATTGAGGGCAGTAGTAGTGTTGATGAATCTATGGTGACAGGCGAGCCCATCCCCGTGACCAAAGAGCAAGGCGACGACGTCACAGGCGGTACGGTAAATGGTACCGGTACGCTACTGGTTGAGGCGGTTAATGTCGGCGAGGACTCAGTACTGTCCAAAATCGTGCAAATGGTAAGCGATGCCCAGCGTAGTCGCGCGCCCATTCAGCGCTTAGTTGACCAAGTGGCAGGCTGGTTTGTGCCTATTGTTATTGTGATCTCTATTATTACCTTTATCGTTTGGGCCATATTTGGCTCTGAGCCTGCGATGGCCTACGCTATGGTAAACGCGATTGCAGTACTGATTATTGCTTGCCCTTGTGCCCTTGGTCTGGCCACTCCTATGTCTATTATGGTCGGGACAGGTAAAGGCGCACAAAACGGCGTATTGATCAAAAACGCTGAGGCGCTTGAGACTATGGAAAAAGTTGATACCATCGTGGTTGATAAGACCGGAACCCTGACCGAAGGACAACCTGCGCTGACGGCCATTGATGCGCTATCAGGTCAAGATGAAGATGAGTTTTTGGCATTAGTTACCGCAGTAGAAAGCGCTAGTGAGCACCCTTTAGCAGAAGCGATTGTGAGAGCTGCACAAGATAAATCCTTGACTATCCCTAAAGCTCAAAATTTTAATTCAACCACCGGTGAGGGCGTAGAAGCTATCGTCAATGGTAAAGCCGTGGCTATCGGTAACTCAAAGCTCATGGAGAGCCTAAATAGCTATGATCAAGATTTATCAGACAAAGCTGACGTGCGCAGAAAAGAGGGCGAAACGGTAATGTTTGTCGCGATAGACGGCAAGGCCGCTGGTGTCATCTCCGTAGCTGATCCTATCAAGCCCAGCACCAAGAACGCTATAGGACTGCTACACGATGCAGGACTAAAAGTCATTATGCTAACGGGTGATAACCAAAAAACCGCGCAAGCCGTCGCCAATAAATTAGGCATCGATGAGGTGCATGCGGATGTCTCACCTGAAGATAAAAATCGTATCGTCAAAGAGATGCAAGATAGCGGTAAATTGGTTGCGATGGCAGGCGATGGTATCAATGATGCGCCAGCTTTAGCACAAGCCGATGTCGGCATTGCAATGGGTACGGGGACTGACGTGGCGATGGAAAGCGCTGGTGTGACTTTACTCAAAGGCGACTTAATGGGGATTGCTAAAGCCCATAAGCTGAGCCGCTCGACCATGCGCAATATTAGACAAAACCTGTTTTTTGCCTTTATTTACAACGCTATTGGCGTACCGATTGCCGCAGGCGTACTTTACCCTGCGTTTGGACTACTGCTTAGTCCTATGATAGCAGCGGCGGCGATGAGTCTGTCTTCGGTATCAGTGATTGCCAACTCGCTCAGACTGCGTACTTTGGATTTGTCAAAGTAGATAGTAAGATTTAAGTACCATCCGCTAAGTAAGCCCTATACCGTGAATCTTTTGATCAAAGTACATAGATGTAACAAACAGCTTTTAAAGCAATTATCCTCTTTATATAAAAAACCTCAAGCGTATTTAGCCCTTGAGGTTTTGTTTTATCGGTGAGAGCGTTTATTGGTTTTTAGCAGAAGTTATTTTTAATAACGCGCATCTTTGGGTTTTTAGCAGTCGGCCAGTCATTAAAAAAACACTTACTGTCTAAACGAGAGCCTATTAACTCAAAATCAGGCTATCATCATCAATCTTTTCACCGCGGGTGCGCTCAAACATATCGAGTAAATCATGTACTGTCATGCCTTGACGCTTTTCGCCTGCCACATCTAATACCACTTGACCTTGATGCAGCATGACGGTGCGCGTACCGTGGGCGAGGGCTTGCTGCATAGAATGGGTGACCATCATGGTTGTCAAATTATTATCGGTGACAATTTTATCGGTCAGCTCTAAGACGAAAGCGGCCGTTTTTGGATCGAGCGCTGCGGTATGCTCATCGAGTAATAGGATTTTGGAAGGTTGCAGGGAAGCCATAAGCAAGCTGACCGCTTGACGTTGACCACCTGATAATAGTCCCATGCGATCGGTAAGTCGATTCTCAAGCCCTAATTTCAATACCGATAGCTTTTCGCGAAACAGCTCGCGGTTATTGTGATTTAAAGCGAAGCTCAAACCACGTTTGCCGCCGCGCTTATAAGCTAGAGCCATGTTCTCTTCGATAGTAAGCGCTTCACAAGTACCCGCCATCGGATCTTGAAACACACGTGCTACCCAGTGCGCGCGCTGATGGGCTGACTTTTTGGTGACATCGATACCGTTCAATAAAATCGAACCACTATCGACGCGCGTCGTACCACTAACTGCATTCAAAAAAGTCGATTTGCCCGCGCCATTAGTCCCGATGACTGTGACAAACTCGCCATCTGCGATATTGAGATTGATCCCGCGAAGAGCAGGGTTTTCGATAGGGGTGCCTGGGTTAAAAGTCAGGCGTAAATCATTGGCTTGCATCATAATCGTAAGTGCCTATATTGCTAGATTGCTAGGTTTATAGTCTGCTCGCTTTAAGCTCTGACTCTACGCGATAAAAACTTGGTTTTTGCCTTAGGCAGTACTAATGCTAGCACGACCAACAGTGCTGTAATCAAGTTCAAATCTTGCGGCCCAAAACCTATACTACGTAGCGTATCGCTCGACAAGGCCACTTGGATAAATAGCTTGTAGAGCACCGCGCCAATAATGACGGCTAAAGTAATAAGCCAAATACGCTTAGCAGGAATAATGGTCTCACCAATGATCACTGCCGCCAGACCGATGACAATGGTACCGATACCGATAGAGATATCCGCGCCGCCCTGCGTCTGAACAAAGAGCGCTCCGGCTAGCGCAATCAGACCGTTAGAGATCGCCATACCGATAATAGTCATCCATGAGGTATTGATGCCTTGCGCTTGCGCCATACGCAGGTTAGAGCCGGTTGCACGCATCGATAGACCGGACTCAGTACTATAAAACCAGTCCAAAAATAGCTTAGCCAGTATCACCACAGCGCCGATAATCAAGCAGCGCATCCAAAAGCCATTATCGTTAGTGACCAGAGAGCTAAAGACAGTGGTCTCACCTAAGAGTGGCAGGTTGGGCGCGCCCATGATACGCAAATTGACAGAATACAGCGCCACCATCACAAGGATACTGGCCAGTAGCTGCAAGATACCAAGCTTAACATGCAACCAAGCGGTGACTACGCCTGCAACTGAACCTGCGAGCATACCAAAGGCGCAAGCGAGCCAAGGGTTAACCCCAGCAACGATAGAGACCCCAGCAACCGCACCGCCTAGAGGAAAACTACCATCAGCGGTCAAGTCAGGAAAGTCTAAGGTTCGAAAGGATATTAAGACGCCTAGGGCGACAAGACCGTAGATGAGACCACTCTCAAGCGCACCAAAAAAAGCAATTAAAGACATAAGTAATCAGTAAGTCATAACCAAGTGCTACCTAACATTAGCAGCGACTAAGCGGTGGGTTAAACAGATTATGCAATCTGCGATTAGGGTGAACCAAAGCGTGTATTCGCTAAGAGATAACAGGCTTTTATTTTATAGCGTTATCAGCAGCAGCAATAAAATAGAAAGTAGCAAAATAATAGCATCAAAAAACAAGCCCAGTCTATAAAGGGATAGCTGGGCTGTCTCTAAGCTTAGCGAGCAGCAAAATAAGCTTATTCTACCACTTCTTCTGCGTCATCGATAACCGCTTGCGGCAAAGTAATACCTTGCTCTTCAGCATTTTTTGGGCTGACATGTAGGTTTAAGTTTTGCGGGGTATAAACCGGAATAGCGCCTGGGTTTTCACCATTTAAAATATTGACAACGATTTTACCGGTTTCGCGGCCTAAGCTATAGTAATCAACGCCTAAGGCTGCGATAGCGCCGCGCTCAACGGAGCTCGTGTCCGAGGCAATAAGTGGGATCTTACTTTCTTTAGCGACTTGATAAAGCGCTTCATAAGCTGAAACCACGTTATTATCGGTTGAGGTGTAGATCATATCGACCTTACCTTCTAGGCTACGAGCTGCCATAGCGATATCATTACTACGAGCTGCAGGTGCTTCTAGGACATTAATGCCCATCGGTGAGAGCTTTTCTTTTAGGTTTTTGAGCGTAATGGTCGAGTTGACCTCACCTGGGCTATAGACGTAGCCGACGTTCTTTAGGCTTGGGATAATTTGGCGCATCAGCTCGATTTGCGGCTCATAAGGGAGCGCATCAGAGCCGCCTGTAACGTTAGTACCTGAGCCATCAAGCGTAGTAACAAGCTTAGCCTCAACAGGATCGGTCACCGCCGAGAATACTAGCGGAATCGTGCTAGTCGCCGCCGCTACAGACTGTGCTGATGGCGTACCGATAGCGACAATAACGTCGGCTTCATCAGCAACGAACTGCTTGGCAATCTGACCGGCAGTGGCGGTATTACCTTGCGCGCTTTGGAAGTTTAGCGTCAAGTTTTCACCGTCGTTAAAGCCTTGTTCGGCCAGCTCATCAACCACGCCTTTACGTACATCATCTAGCGCTGGATGCTCAACGATAGCAGTAATAGCGACCGATTTTGTCTCTGTGGCTACTTCACCGCCAGCGGCACCATCGATAGTGTCAGGGTCATCAGTTGGCGATTGATTACAGCCGGTCAAAATAGCGGTACAAACGCCGCCTAGCATTAAAGCTTTGGTAAAGTTAAAACGGCTAGCTCGTTTCTGATACAACATAGGTCTTACTCCTAAAGATAAAAATGTGTTCTTACAACCAGTAAAGGAAGATAGGGTCATAATCAGTAATTATTAGCAAATCCTTTGCTAATTCCTATACTCATTTTAATAATGCTTCAATTAATCTTTTATCGCCAACGTCCTAGGCTTACTGGTCATCGACGTTGATAGCGTCTTTTAGTACTTCGTCAGATAAAGTCACGCCTTGCGCTTGTGCATGTTTAGGACTGACATATAAAGTCAGATCATTCATCACTTGAGGTTTAACTGTCGCGACCGCTTCATCGTTCAATACTCGGTAAACCATCTCACCTGTGACGCGGCCAAAGTCATAATCATTGACCCCAAGCGCGGCAGTGGCGCCGCGTCTAACGCTGAATTCATCAGAGGCGATGACTGGGATTTTGAGCTCGTTCGCCGCGCTTGCCATCGCCTCAAACGCTGAGACGACATTATTATCGAGCGAGGTATAGATGACATCGGCGCGACCATCTAGGCTACGAGTCGCCATCGCCACATCGGTTGGGCGATTAGCGGTTAGATCCAAGATTTCGAGTCCGCGCGCAGGAGCCGCTGCTTTGAGCTGATTGAGCACAGTGACTGAGTTGGCCTCACCAGGACTATAAACATAGCCAATAGTTTTGGCTTTAGGCGCAACTTTCTGAATGAGATCTAACTGTGGCTCAATAGGCAGCTGGCTTGACAAGCCTGTGACATTAGACTGCGCAGGGACACCGTTTTCATCGATAAGCTTGGCAGCTAATGGATCAGAGATAGCGGTATAAATGACAGGAACCTGAGTCGTGGAAGCGACAATAGACTGTGCAGAGGGCGTTGAGATAGCGACGATAGCGTCTGGCAGGTCACCGGCGAACTGTTTGGCAATCTGTCCTGCGGTGGCTAGATTACCTTGCGCGCTTTGAAAATTCACCGTTAGGTTTTCGCCTTTTACGTAGCCGTTATCTGCCAGCTCTTCTATAAGCCCGCGTCTGATCTCATCGAGTGATGGATGCTCGACGATTTGGGTAATAGCGAGAGTCTTGGCTGGTTTTTCGCTACCAGTAGCCCCATCATCAGTGGTGGTTTCAGTAGCTGAGTTTGAGCAACCTACTAAGCCAAACATACTGATGGCACTCAGAGCAGCTCCGCATAGGCTTAGGCGTAGAGGGGTAGCAATAGTCATTATCAAATTAACTCTTCGGTTGGAAAATGCAAGTCAGCTCGTCCACTTAACCAAGCGCCACTTTCGGCGCGCGCCTGCAGCTGACTTAGATAAAATAGAGGGTTTATAAATATAAGTGGTTATATTATGACAGTAATGTAACGATTCGCAATAAAAAATTGAATGATAAGAGTCATCGAACAGTATATAAGGTCGAGCAAGGCTTGATTAGGCCTAGTAATACCTATGAAACTGGCTGATAAAAAAGCTCAAGAGGACATATATAAAGGGTTGTACTAAATGCGACAGTACAAATCAATCAAAAATCCGCCATAAACTTTTAAACAGCCAAATAATCATTCTAAAAGGTATCTCTAAAAGATCTGTTAAGTACCAAAAGTCCCAGATATCGTAAGCCTCGCGGTCCTGCTTACGCTTTCGCTGAGACTGTCTAATATCTGTAGTAATAATAAATAATAAAAAGCTGACAACGCCACTAACAATAGCGATAAGTAGCGCTGCCGTATCTTCACTCAAATACCAGTATAGCAGTAGACCTAAGGTCAAATAGCATAAGATATCGGCGATAAGTCTAAGTAATGCCATTATTATCTTCTTAAGATTAATTTACCAAAATACCTTAGCATAGATAATCTCAGCTATAGTCGCTAACCAAGTAGATCACCAACCACACAAGCATCAGGCAAAGTCACGACCGTGAGCTGAGTCTTAGGATTGCCAGTAGAGAGCACCATGCCTTCTGAGATGCCAAACTTCATCTTACGCGGCGCAAGATTCGTCACGCATATCACCTTTTTACCGGTCAACTGCTCAGGCTCATAAAACTTACGAATACCGCTAAACACATTGCGCGGCTTGTCTTCGCCGACATCGAGCGTAAACTGCAAAAGCTTGTCTGCGCCTTCGACGTGGCTGCATTCTAAAACGTGCGCGACTTTCATCTCAACTTTGCTAAAATCCTCGATACCTATATAGTCGGCTTGCTCAGCGCTGTTGTCCTCTTTATCAGTTGCAGCTGGTTCCTCTTTTGATTCGCCCAATGACGCTTTTGAGGCTTCAATCATCGCAGTGACATCTTTTTCTTCGATACGCTGCATCAGCGGCTTGAACTTATTAATCTGATGACCGAGCAGCCACTCGTTACGGCTATGAAAGCTCAAATCATCGATATTCAAAAACGCTTTGGCGTTATGGGTTAGCTCAGGCAATACCGGAGCCAGATACACCATCAATTGACGGAAGATATTAATCGCTACTGAACAGACGTCTTGTACTTCTTGCTCAGTGCCCTCCTGCTTGGCAAGCGCCCAAGGCTTTTTCTCGTCGATGTACTCGTTGGCTTTATCCGCGCACTGCATGATCAGACGCATAGCACGGCTAAACTCGCGGTTCTCGTAAGCGGTGGCGATCTCATCACCAGTCTTAGTGATGTCTTCTAGTAGTTTAGGCTCCGCGCAAACCTCAGTGAGCATGCCATCATATTTTTTGACAATAAATCCGGCGCTACGGCTGGCGATATTGACCACTTTGCCGACTAAGTCAGAGTTGACCTTTTGCATAAAGTCTTCAAGATCTAGGTTAATATCTTCGACTTTATCTGATAGTTTACTGGCAAAATAATAGCGCAGGTACTCAGGGTGTAAGTGCTCTGCATAAGTCTCAGCCTTAATAAAAGTACCACGCGACTTACTCATCTTCTCGCCATTGACCATCAAGAAGCCATGAGCAAAAACGCCAGTGGGCGTGCGGAATTCGCTACCCGCAAGCATCGCCGGCCAAAATAGAGCATGGAAATAAACGATGTCTTTACCAATGAAATGATAAACTTCCGTTTTATGTTCATTCTCAGCCGCCCAGTAGCGATCAAAGTCGAGCGCGTTGTCCGTGCCTGCGCGCTTATCACACAGGTTTTGAAAGCTTGCCATATAGCCGACAGGCGCATCCAACCAGACATAAAAGTATTTATCCGGCTCGCCCTCAGGGGTGTCTGGTATCTTAAAGCCAAAGTAGGGCGCATCCCTCGAGATATCCCAGCTGGCAAGACCGGCATCGAACCATTCTTGTAGTTTATTGGCAACTGAAGGCTGTAGACGCTTGTCACTGCGTGTCCAATCTTGTAAGAACTGCTCGAACTCTGGTAAATCAAAAAAGTAATGCTTAGAGACTTTAAGTACTGGCGTGGCATCCGATAACGTTGAGCGCGGGTTTTTCAGCTCAGTGGCATCATAAGTGGTGCCGCAAACCTCGCAGTTGTCCCCGTACTGATCGGCCGATCCGCATTCAGGACATTCGCCTTTGACAAATCTATCGGCCAAAAACAGCTGCTTTTCAGGGTCAAATAATTGCTCGACGTCACGGGTTGAGATGTGACCGGCGCTATTGAGCCGACGATAAATTAGCTCTGAGTAGTGCTTATTTTCAGCGGAGTGAGTGCTGTGATAATTATCGAACTCAATCAAAAACTTAGCAAAATCAGCTTCGTGCGAGGCTTTGACCGAAGCGATCTGCTCCTCTGGCGTGATGCCGTTATCTTCAGCCTTTAGCATAATAGCCGTACCATGAGCATCGTCAGCGCAAACATAAGTGACTTGATGGCCTTGCGCCTTCATTGCCCGCGCCCAAATGTCAGTTTGGATATATTCTACAAGATGGCCTAAATGAATATAGCCATTGGCGTAAGGTAGGGCACTAGTTACTAAAATTTCACGCACTTTTATCACCTTTGTTATCGATATAAATGGGTTGATTATCTCACGACTCGACTTTTCAAGCTTTATCGTTATCGATCCTAATAATGAGATATTTCTGAATTAAAAATTTTGTCTATGATACCGTAAATCTATCATTTATGTGATAGTGCTTAGTAATTAACTAAACAACAGCGGTTCATCAATCGGGGCCAAAATCAGTACTGAATATCCCCGGTAAGCGAAGAACATCAGTAGTAGCAAGGTAATAACAATAGCAAAGGTACTAAACATAACCGCCTTTCCTTGGCATAAAAAATAATGAGTAAGATATACTCACTGCTAACTGAAATAATGATTTGATAAAGAGTAGCGTCAAAAAGCGAATAAAAGGCAGCGAGAGATGACTCAGTACTGCTGTCGGTATAAGTTGCTACAACTCATTATTACGGCTTTGAGTTTTTCTCTAGGCTCTATCAAAATATTATGGTAAGTTAGCATAATCTTTTTAAATAAGATATAACGATATGATACGTATCTTTTTAGTGTAATACGCTTACCGTGTAATTTTTATCGTTAAGTCTATGTTTTTTAAAATAAAAAAATGCGTAAGTGATTATCGAAAATAAATGAAAAAAATAGCTTAAAGGAGATAAGCATGAGTCAATCAAAAGTGTACAACAGTGCAAAGAGCGCTCTACAAGATATCGTCAAGGATGGCCAAACCCTCGCTATCGGTGGTTTTGGTCTATGCGGCATTCCAGAAGCATTGATCGAAGCACTACGTGATAGTGGCGTTAAAGAGTTGACCTGTATCAGCAACAACGCTGGCGTCGATGATTTTGGACTTGGTCTGCTACTACAGACCCGCCAAATCAAGAAAATGATTTCATCATACGTTGGTGAAAACAAAGAGTTCGAACGCCAGTACTTGGCAGGCGAGTTAGAAGTTGAGCTAACCCCGCAAGGTACATTGGCCGAAAAGCTACGCTCAGGTGGTGCGGGTATTCCTGCATTCTATACAGCGACTGGTGTGGGCACATTAGTTGCCGAAGGTAAAGAAACACGAAATTTCGATGGTCGTACTTATGTGCTTGAGCATTCTTTAACTGCCGATGTGGCTCTTATCAAAGCGCAGAAAGCCGATAAAGCTGGCAACCTTATCTTTAATAAAACCGCGCGTAACTTCAATCCAGATTGTGCGATGGCTGGCAAAATCACTATTGCTGAGGTCGAAGAGATCGTCGAGACCGGCGCGCTTGATCCTGATGAGATTCATCTGCCAGGCATCTTTGTGCAGCGCATTGTTCTCAATAGCACCCCTGAAAAGCGCATCGAAAAAACCACGGTCAAAGCGGCTGGCAGCGCTTAAATAAGCGCTTTGGAGTAACTTTAGATCGTGGTAATAACTAGAGTGTAAATGAATGATAGTCGCTTAAAAAAGCAACTTTAAAAAGTAATCAAAAAAGGAGTACGACATGGCATGGACAAGAGAGCAGATGGCACAGCGGGCAGCACAAGAGCTGCAAGATGGTTACTACGTAAATTTAGGTATCGGTCTGCCAACTTTAGTAGCTAACTATATTCCTGAGGGTATGGATGTTTGGTTACAGTCTGAGAATGGCCTATTGGGTATCGGCGAGTTTCCAACTGAAGACAGCATCGACGCCGATTTGATCAATGCTGGTAAGCAAACGGTTACCGCAGCTTCTGGCGCAAGCTATTTTGGTAGCTCAGAGTCATTTGCGATGATACGCGGCGGGCATGTCAATCTTGCCATACTAGGCGCGATGGAAGTCTCGGAACACGGCGATCTGGCCAACTGGATGATCCCCAAAAAGATGGTCAAAGGCATGGGCGGTGCGATGGATTTGGTCGCCGGCGTACAGCGTGTGATTGTATTGATGGAACAGGTCAATAAGCATGGCCAGCCCAAAATCCTTGCCAATTGTGAGCTACCATTGACGGGTAAAGGCGTAGTCGATCGTATCATCACTGAGCTTGCGGTGTTGGACGTCACTGATAACGGCTTACAACTGGTTGAGCTGGCCGAGGGCGTCAGCTTTGCTGAGCTACAAGAAAAGACGCCAGTAGCCATTGCTCAATAGCTGTTTTTCAGTCGTTATAATGCGATAGCTAAAACCAACAGCTACTGCTCGATAAAAATCAAGAGCAGTATTTAGGGCGTGTTGAACATTCGATCTTGGCACTGATAGATAACGTCTATTAATTGGAGCCAATACTATTCATACTATTGGCTCTTTTTTATGATCGCTAAGTGCATCGTTTAGGCTGCTCGGAGTAAAAGAATGCATAATGAAGCTTTTGCATTAAAGAGGCGCTAGTTGCGCTGCGACTAGAAGCGCCTGATGCCGAGACAATTTATCATGCTTATGTCATCGACCAAGAGCGCCGGCTACAAGGGGTTGTGTCTTTGCGAGTACTGATACTAGCAGCGCCTGAATGGCGGTTGCGGTGGCTATTATTGGCTATATTCGCGGCGATCTTGTTGTCTCTTTAGTGCTAGCACTGAGTATGGTTTCGGTAGTCATGATAGGTAGTGTGATTGGTATGAGTCTGCCCTTTGTGCTTAATAAGCTTGGCTTCGACCCTGCGACAGCGAGCGCCCCTTTGATTACCTTAATCAGCGATGCCTCAGGTGTGCTTATCTACCTATTTATTGCCTCGAGGTTTTTGGCTATCGGCTAAGACACGTCTTATTGATGTTATAATAACGACAAATACTGATAATAATGATAAAGGCAACTATGTTTAATTTTATGAAAAAAAAGACCAAACCTGAAACTCCAGAGCAGCAAGCGCAGCGTGATAGCGCGGTTGATAAGGCGTTGCTTAGCTATCACGTCGGTGATGCGAGCATTGCGACTATGGTCACCGGCCTTGAGCGTAATGATCATGAGCTCACTTTAGACTTGCGTTTGCCGCACAGTAGTGACCCTGAAGTGATTCAGCAGGAGCTTGGGCAACTGCTACGTCCTCACGGTATTGAGGTCATTCATATGAATGTCCGCTTGCCTGCGCCTCCCAAAGCTTCGAGCGCAAGCCTGCCCAAATCGTCAGCGACCTCGATGCCAAAAACCACTGATGCTATGGCGGGCAGTACACAGTCACAGGCCGCTCGTAGCGATGCTGAACCCGCTATCACTAAGGCCGCTCCCACCCAAGCCTCTCTAGCCGCGCATCCGCGTATTCGTCACATTATTGTCGTGGCATCAGGTAAAGGCGGCGTTGGCAAATCAACAACGACGGTCAATATTGCCTTGGCATTACAGAAACTAGGTCACAAGGTTGGGGTGCTTGATGCCGATATTTATGGCCCTAGTATGCCAACGATGCTTGGGGTTGCCGATGTTAAGCCTGAGCTGGAAAACGATCAGTTCGTTCCGGTCGAGGCGCACGGTTTAGCGATGCTCTCTATCGGCAGCTTGCTCGATGGCGATAATACGCCAGTGGCTTGGCGTGGTCCCAAAGCGACGGGCGCGCTGATGCAACTGTATAATCAGACCAACTGGCCGCAGCTCGATTACCTAGTTATCGATATGCCGCCAGGTACCGGTGATATTCAGCTAACGCTTGCCCAGCGTATTCCGGTGACTGGCTCAGTAATTGTTACAACCCCGCAGCATGTCGCACTGCTCGATGCACAAAAAGGCATTGAGATGTTTAATAAGACCAACATTCCCGTACTGGGTGTGGTTGAAAATATGGCGCTACATACTTGCAGTAACTGCCAGCATACCGAAGCCATTTTTGGTAAAGGTGGCGGCGAGATGATCGCTGAGCAGTACCACGTGCCTTTATTAGGGCAGCTACCATTGGCCAGTGGTATTCGCGCGCAGGTCGATAAAGGTGAGCCTAGTGTATTAGCCGATGATGAGTTTGCGAATTACTATATCAATATAGCCAAAAACATCGAGACTAATATTGATAAATTTGCTAAGCCTGTTGATGATAAACGTATATTTTAATCGTTTATGATGATTGTTTATCAATAACAAATTAGCCTAAGCAAATATAAAGTTAAAAGCACTTTTATTCTAACAAAGAAGCAAGGAAGCTTTGTGAGCGTATCTATTTATCAAAGTCATTTAGAGGCTGCGCCCAAGCAGTACACGTTATTAAAAATGCTGCGTCCGCCCGTGTATGAAATTGAGCTATCAAATAACCAACTGATTGGCGTTTGCTACTATAAAGATGGTAGTAGCAAGCGCTATCAAGTCAATGCAACCTTTAGTAATAGGCGAATGGTGATTGCCGATTTTTTGTCAGCAGTAGAGGCGATGGCGGCTTTATTGTTAAAGTTTCCTAAGCATCCTTTTGGGACAAATGCTTTTGCCGTAGCAAATGTGACGCAGGAGCTGGCCGATGGACTCACTGCAATAGAGGTCAAAGCCATTACAGAAGCCATTTGGGCCGCATCAAGGCAAGCAAAAAGAACAGTGATAAGTACCGAAGTAAGCTATCAAGGACAAGTGATTAGTCAGTAATAAATGCAAGACAAGGATGTCATAGCAATGCATGGACCTATTAAAAGCGACAAGGTAGATAATGTAGCTTACGCAAATATCATTTCTACCGATATAAAGCCACAAGCTATCGAACAGCTCATCCAAAATGGTCAGCCGCAATTTGGGGTGTTCTCGCAAGTTAAACAAATCAATTATCTCGATTATTACAGTCCGCTAATCTCGCAAAAACCATTATCAAACTGGCGTAAAGACTTCAAGGCCAATCAATTCTGTTTTGTCCAAATCATCGAGCCGCCTTTTAGAGTATGTCTCGCACTGGCAACGATTAAGATTGCCACTAGTGCTTTTGTTTATGTTTACAATGAAGAGACTGCACAATTAGAGATTGGGGAAGCCTTGCAGCCAGTTACGCGCCGCAGTGCATTTAAAGGCGATCACTATCAAGGGCAGATGTCTTTTACCCATAGCAAGCTTAGCCTAACGCTAGGTTTTACCCCAGAGCAGGTGAGTATAGAGCTTGATAGCCAATATCTAGCAGTCCATGCAAAATTAGAGCGTCAGCAGCAGCCGCTTGCGATATGTACGCCAACAGGCAGACGCGGTTGGACGTTTACCCAAAAAGAGCCGTTGAGCGCTGCTAGCGGCGAGATAATTATCAAAGCGGGTGCACAGATAACCGCTGATAGTCAGCAGCAAAAACTTGAATTGAGCAAGACAACAAGAGCCAATCTAGATTGGACACTGGGTTATATGCGTCATGAGACCAATTGGTTTTGGACTTGTATCAACAGCTACCTAGCAGATGGTCGGCATTTTTTATTGAATCTCTCTATGGGTGTCAATGAGACAGGTCTAAGTGAGAATGCTTGTTGGCTCGATGGCGAGATTTTTTATCTGCCGCCTGTATTATTTGAGCGTAAAGATACGAATGACTCCTCTGCCAATACTTGGCACATTTATCATCGAAGCTTAGGCTGGAGCAGTGTCGATATCGATTTAACTTTCACGCCGATTAGAGTCTACAAAAAAACAGATAATTTCGGTATGGTCGCCAGCATCTTTGAGCAGTGGCTAGGGGAGTACAGCGGAGAGATACGCTTAGCTGGGCAAGTGCTACGCTTGGATAAGGTAATGGGACTAGCGGAAGATCACTTTGCAAAATGGTAATATCTGACTCAAGCTGAATAGCGAGTGGATACTTTTATCTCGCGTAAAACCTATAAATTGAGCCATCAATTCCGTATAATCATCGCTATTAAAAATTTGCTAAGGAATAACAATGTCTATTAAGTCTGACCGCTGGATTCGTGAAATGGCCGAAGAGCACGGCATGATCGAGCCATACGAGCCAGGTCAAGTGCGCTTCAATGATGCAGGCGAGCGTCTCATCAGCTACGGCACCTCAAGCTACGGTTACGATGTGCGCTGCGCTCCTGAATTTAAAGTATTCACCAACGTACATTCAGTCGTCGTCGACCCCAAAAACTTCGATGAAAAAAGCTTCATTGATATCGTTGGCGATGAGTGCATTATTCCACCAAACTCCTTTGCGCTAGCTCGTACTGTAGAATACTTCCGCATTCCGCGTGATGTGCTGACCATTTGTCTAGGCAAATCGACTTATGCGCGCTGCGGTATCATCGTCAATGTCACGCCGCTAGAGCCTGAGTGGGAAGGGCATGTAACGCTAGAGTTCAGTAATACCACCAATTTGCCAGCGCGTATTTATGCCGGAGAAGGCGTCGCGCAAATGCTGTTTTTCCAAAGCGATAGCGACGATGTCTGCGAGACCAGCTACAAGGATCGCGGCGGTAAATACCAAGGTCAACGCGGAGTGACCTTGCCTAGAACTTAGATTGATTAAACATATGCTAATAAAAAAGGAGCCTATCTATAAGGCTCCTTCTTTATGGTTTAATGCTTTATCTTATGCAGACTATTTGAGTATCTTTAAGCCTGCTTTGTTATCGCGTTTAGGTCTAGTCGCAGCTTTTGGTTTATTCGCTACCGCGCTAGCCTCTTCTTCAGGCTCATAGTTATCGTACTCGTTAGGATCAAAAAACATCCCTTGCGAGTTTTCTTTAGCATAGATGCCAATTACCGCTTGCAAGGGTACCCAAATCTCTTGCGAGACACCGCCGAAGCGCGCACTAAAATGAATATAATCATTTTCCATACTCATATTACCGGTGGCACGACTGGCGATATTGAGGACGATACGACCATCTTGCACGTGTTCTGTTGGAATCTGTACGTTTTCTGCCGTGGCATCAACCATCAAGTAAGGGGTTAGTGCATTATCTTCTATCCACTGGTAGATAGCACGTACCATATAAGGGCGCGTTGGGGTAGTAGCGATAGGGGTATCACTCATTTTTTATTCCTCTACTGATATTTTACAAAATAATAGTAACAAGTATTCTCAAGTTATAAAAGTACGGCAAAAGGTTAGCGCACACTGGCCCGAAAGCTTTTACGTTCAAACAACCGCTCTTGATAGTCCAGCAATGGGCGACTGATATTGCGTGGTAGCTCAATTTGCATCTCTTCTAATCGCCATAACAGCGGTGCTAACAAGACATCGCACCAGCCAAACTCATCAGCCATAAAATAAGGCTTATGAGCGAATAGGGGCGCTAAAGTAATCAGCGAGTCGGCTAGTTGCTTCTTAGCCAGCGCTGCTTGAGCTTTATTAAAGCTATCAGGGTGCATCAGCAGACGTTTACCCAAGACTAGCCAATCACGCTGAATGCGCCAAGCCAATTGTCGAAACTGCGCGCGCTCTTGCGGGGTCTCAGGGAGTAATTTATTGGCATGATAACGCTCTTCTAAATACTCAAAGATAACGTTGATCTCATATAACGCAGTCTCACGCTGCTGTAGTACTGGCAAAGTATGATAAGGGTTTAGTTCAGTTAAGTCTTCAGGGCGCTCAGAGTGCAAGCGCGATAGGTAATACTCTAGTTTTTTTTCTTCCAGTAATAAGCGCACGACATGGCTATCGTAGCCATCATCAGCATATAAGATCAGCTGACTACTGGGAATGTCATTCGCATCAATCATAGCAGCCTAATATTCATTATTAAGGCTGTCATCGTAAACAAACTCACCTTGTTAATCAAGACAGTAAGCGTAAATGCTAACCAATTCCACGCGGTTATCTATAATTTGTTAGCGTAGCCGGTTTGAGGGTTTCTCTGCTGTCCCAATGGTATATGGCTATTAAACATTGTCTGCACATTTTTTTTTGCACAAAAAAAGCACTACCGAGGTAATGCTTTTTTTTTAGTACAAATCAGTTAGCTTTAGCGCTTACTTATTTAACATCTTTCCAGAACTCTTTGTTGAGTAAGTAGACCGGAATGAGCAATACTAGTAGGAATAGGATGACAAAAGCACCGATGACACGGCGATCATGACGAACCGGCTCACCCATCCAAGCCATAAAGTTAACTAAGTCGCCGACTTCAGACTCAAACTCTTCTTGGCTCACGCTTTCTTGCAGGTTGTGCAAGACGTGAGGCATAGCCGCGTTAGCTAACACTAGGTTGTTCGCGCCCCAAGGACGGCTAGGATCTTCGTAAAAAGATAACAGGTAAGTGTAGACCCAATCATCACCGCGTAAACGGTTGACTAAAGATAGATCAGGAGGCGCCGCACCGAACCAAGACGCTTGTAGCTCAGGGTCAATCTCAGCATCGATATGATCACCGATTTGATCGGTGGTCACCATCAGATATTTCTCGACCAGCTCTGGCGGTATTTCAAGGTCTTTGGCGATACGTGAGTGACGAACATACTTCGCTGAGTGACACCCAGCACAGTAGTTCATAAACATTTTTGCGCCGTTTTGTAGCGAACCCTTGTTAGTGAAGTCAATAGGAGCGTCGCTACAAGCCAAATGCTCTTCCACACCCTCAGCATTGGTAAAAGTGCCACATCCGTGACCGCCAGCTGCCATTGCGCTACCAGCCGTCAAGGTCAATGCCGCGCCTAAGCCTAGACCCGCTAGGGATTTGATTAGGGTTCTCATTAGTGACCTCCGGTAACGCGTTCTGGTGGCTGTTTACACGTCTCAATAGCAGTGTAAAACGGCATTAGTAAGAAGAATAAGAAATATAGAATCGTGAATACACGAGCCATAATAGTCGCAGTTGGCGTTGCAGGTGTCGCACCTAAATAGCCAAGTACGATAAAGCTAATAGCAAAGACAGTTAGTGCAATCTTAGACAAGATACCTTTGTAGCGTATTGAGCGTACAGGTGATCTGTCGAGCCACGGTATCAAGAATAGTACAGCGATGGCCGCACCCATGGCGATGACCCCGCCCAGCTTATTCGGCACCGCGCGCAAGATAGCGTAGAATGGCGTGTAGTACCATACTGGCGCAATATGCTCAGGTGTCTTCAAGGAGTTTGCTGCCTCAAAGTTAGGTGGCTCAAGGAAATAACCGCCGCCCTCTGGGAAGAAGAACACCACTGCAAAGAACAAGATAAAGAAGACTACGATACCAACCATGTCATGCACAGTGTAGTACGGATGGAATTCGATACCATCTAACGGTACACCATTCTTGTCTTTGAGCTTCTTAATATCGATACCATCAGGGTTGTTAGAACCAACGTGATGCAAAGCCACGATATGCATAAATACTAAACCAACTAAGACTAGCGGAATAGCCACAACGTGTAGCGCAAAGAAGCGGTTCAGCGTGATACCTGAGATGATGTAATCACCACGTACCCACTCAGCAAGACCATCACCGATGACCGGTAGCGCTGCTGGTAAGTTCAAGATAACCTGAGCACCCCAGAATGACATATTACCCCAAGGTAATAGATAGCCGAAGAACCCTTCTGCCATCAAGGCAAGATAGATACCCATACCGATCAGCCATAGTAGCTCGCGTGGCTTTTGATATGAGCCATACAGCAAGGCTCTAAACATATGCAAATAGACGACAACGAAGAACGCTGATGCACCTGTGGAGTGCATATAGCGGATGAGCCAGCCGCCTTTGACATCACGCATGATATATTCGACCGAGGCAAACGCGCCTTCAGCACTCGGGTTATACATCATGGTCAGCCAGATACCAGTCACTAATTGGTTAACCAATACCACCATCGACAACACACCAAAAAAATACCAAAAATTGAAGTTTTTTGGTGCATAGTATTTGGACATATGGTATTCGTAGGTTTCAGTCGCAGGAAAGCGCGCGTCCACCCAATGCATTAATTTTTTACCCATACTCATATTAAGCCTCCCCAACTGTCAAGATGGTACCAGCCATACTATACTCTGGGACGGGTAAATTGGTTGGTGCCGGTACGCCGCTATAAACGCGACCCGCTAAGTCATATTTAGAACCATGGCAAGGACAGAAAAATCCGCCATACCAATCATTACCGCCTAAGTCAGCCGCGCCAACTTCGGGACGATAGTTTGGGGCACAGCCCAAATGGGTACAAACGCCTTCAACCACTAGTAGACTCGGCTCGATAGAACGAGTTTGGTTCTTGGCGTATTCAGGTTGTAGTGATGCGCTTGAGTCGGGATCAGCGAGTAAAGACTCAACAGGCTCTAAAGTATTCACCATATCTTCAGTACGTTTGACGACGTAGATAGGTTTGCCGCGATACTTTACGACAATCATTTGTCCTTCTTCAATAGAAGCGATATCTTGGGTAACTGCCGCACCCGCAGCTTCAGCTTTGGCGCTAGGTGTCCAAGAGCGAACAAAAGGGGTGGCTACCGCCGCGACTCCAGCTGCACCAATTACGGCAGTTGAAGCAATCAAAACTCTACGGCGTTGTACATTAACGCCTTCGGCTTGGCTCATTAATACTTCCTCCAGGTGAATGAAATGGGATTATCCCACACTGGGTTTGTGACTTAGAAATATAAAACATTTAGTATTGGTTCATACTATATTGACAATATAAAGAGACAAGCCACATCAGCTATGCCTAATTTTGCTAATTGTTACTATTCTAAGCTATTTTGGTTAAAAAATAAATTGGTACGCCAAAAATAACGCGACCTTTGCAGGCATTATTATTAGCTTTACACTGTTAAAAGTCCTAAATCATTATCAGAATAATCAGCATTGAATTCGTATCGACTGAACGGTACGCGTCATTGTCATATTCAGTTAAATAGCATTTATAATCACTATTAAATACAAGCACTATTAAAAGTATCTGTAATGACTAGTAAAGTCTCAAAGACTGCTCTCATCGTAAAGTAATCGATATCGCCTTTTGAGTGATAAGATTACCTTATAAATGATAAGGATATTTATTTATAGGCGATGATACTTGAAATCAGCCCAATGTTCACTAACTTTCAGCACCTTTACGTAACCGATTTTGTTTCATCTCTCATGTAAGTCAGTAGCAATGAGAGAGTGAGAAGATAAAAGATAGTTGGACAATACCCGACTTTTATCATTAATCACTCTCAAGTTCTTCCCAGCGCTCAAGCTTTGCCATCATTTCCTCCTCAATGACCGCTAAGCGCTCACTGGCGGCTGTCGCGGCATCAAAATCCTCGGTAAACCAAGAGCCATCAGCCAGCTTGTCTTGTAGCTTGGCTTGCTCTGTTTCTAGCTTAGTGATTTCTTTTGGTAGCGAATCAAGCTCGCGCTGCTCATTGAAGCTGAGCTTTTTTTGCGCTTTAACAGGTTTAGCGGGTGTTGCCGCTGGTTTTTGGTTGGCTTTGGAAGTATGCGCACGGCTCGGCGCTTTAGACGCTTGCGCGCGATTCTTTTGAATCAAGTATTCTTGATAGCCGCCGACATATTCATCGACCACGCCGTTACCGTCTTCATCGGTATCAAATACCCAAGTAGAGGTAACCACGTTATCCATAAACGAGCGATCATGGCTGATAAGTAGTATCGTGCCATTAAAGCTACTGACGGACTCTTCTAATAACTCAAGGGTCGCCATGTCCAAATCGTTGGTAGGCTCATCGAGCACTAATATATTGGCAGGCTTTAACAGCTGCTTGGCGAGCAGTACCCGGTTACGTTCACCACCGGACAAGGCTTTGACAGGGGTGCGCGCGCGCTCCGGCGCAAATAAGAAGTCTTGCAAATAGCTCATGATATGGGTCTTGCGGCCGCCCACTTCGATGAAGTCTGAGCCTTCAGAGACGTTTTGGGCAACGCTAGCTTCTAGATCGAGCTGATCACGCAACTGATCGAAGAAAGCGATTTGCAGATTAGTCCCTAGCTCCACAGTACCGCTCTTGGTGACTTCATCGTCAGACATATCGAGTAGCGCTTTTATTAAAGTGGTTTTACCAGCGCCATTAGGACCGATGATACCTATCTTGTCACCACGCATAATGGTGGTACTAAAGTTGTCGACGAGCACATTGCCATCGTATTCAAGATGAAGGTTTTTGACCTTACAAACCAGCTTACCGCTTTTTTCGCCTGCATCCATTGTGATGTTGACGTTACCGACTTGCTCACGGCGTTGGCTACGCTCTTCACGCAGGGCCTTTAGATCGCGCACGCGGCCTTCGTTACGAGTACGGCGGGCTTTGATGCCTTGGCGAATCCACACTTCTTCTTGCGCCAGTTTTTTATCAAAGTTGGCATTACTTTTTTCTTCAGCGAGCAGTTGTTGCTCTTTTAGCTCTTGATAGCGCGCGTAGCCTTTAGCGCCTTGAGTGACATCATAGCTGGTCAATAGACCACGATCTAATTCGACGATGCGCGTTGCCAGCTTATTGACAAAGGCTCTATCGTGAGTGACAAATAGCAGCGTCAGACCTTGCCAATCTAACAAGAAGCGCTCCAGCCACTCGATACTATCGACATCCAAATGGTTGGTCGGCTCATCAAGCAATAATACGTCAGGCTTAGTGACTAAGGCTCTTGCTAGCAGCACTCGGCGCTTACGACCACCCGATAGCGAGGATAAGTCATCATCCGCGTTAAGCCCCATAGTGGTAATCAGCCGCGTCGCTTCACGCTCTAAATCCCAGCCATGTACCGCGTCGATATCATGTTGCAAAGTCGCCATGCGCTCACAGGCATCCATATCACCCTCAGCGCATAGATCGGTTTGCTGGTTATAGGCCATGAGCAGGTCAGCGGTTTGCCGACTGCCGCCCATAACGATGTCTAGTATACGCCCCGAAGTTTCAGGAACATCCTGCTCAAGCATAGCAACACGCACGCTGCTATTGATAATGACTTCGCCGCTATCAGGCTGCATAGAGCCGTTGATAAGCTTGAATAAAGTGGATTTACCTTCGCCATTACGACCGATCAGACAGACGCGTTCGCCTGCCTCAATGCTAAAGTCGACACCATCAAGGATAGGTGCTACGCCAAAAGCGAGGTGGATGTTTTTTAGATGTATCAGTGCCATAGAATGTCTTAAGCTTATATATAAGAGAGTGGAATAGATGATAAAATAGCGAGTTGCCCATTATTAATCATAAATTGATAATAAATTGTAGAGACTAGCAAATAGTCAGCAGTATAACATGACCCTAGAGGACTTTAGGATGCGTCATGCTTTTTTATCGCTGTGACTTAGGGCGTGTTGAACATTCACAAATGCGCACTGCTGATCGCTAAAATAGTTCTA